>DOSP01000079.1:277-422 GCA_003512175.1 Candidatus Kerfeldbacteria bacterium | reverse complement strand
TTTCAATATTCGGATACGCTTCTAAGGCTAGGCGGCCAACTATTCCAACTATGACCAACAATAGAGCAGTAATGATATTCTTTCTATTGAGGTGATTCATAAAAAAAGTATAGCACAGAACCCCTCTCCTAAAAAAGGAGAGGGG
>DOSP01000079.1:0-150 GCA_003512175.1 Candidatus Kerfeldbacteria bacterium | reverse complement strand
TTATGTGCATTTTGAATAGCCGCAGGAGAAGCAAGTTAAACACCCCTCGGCCATGGCCATAATACTATTACATTCTGGACATTCTGGCGAGAAACCGAGGTTCGCTACGGACGATGACGCTTCAATCATCTTATATTTCGATTCCGCTTT
>DOSP01000038.1:6103-12733 GCA_003512175.1 Candidatus Kerfeldbacteria bacterium | reverse complement strand
CCACCAGTGTAGGACAAGTGATCGCGCAGAATGTGGGCAGCATGCATGGTACGGTGACTGATCCAACGGTACCGCACGCGAGTGTGGTTGATCTCAACTTACTACCGAATGCCTTACATAAACCACTGCATCAAGCTAGCGCGATCTTTCGATTATTTCGTTTGACCACCCTTACCGTCATGGCCTTAACCATCGTGTATTTAGCCATGGTGTGCTATCAAGCCTTTTTTGTGTGGCAATCGCATACCGCTCTCACTGAATTGGATACCTTAGACAGAACCATTTTAAGTTATCGGACGTTACAAACCGATATCAATACCACCAGTGATGTCTTAGCCGCCATTCAGAGTCTAATGGATCAGCACGTCTATTGGACACAATGGTTTGCCTTCTTAGAGCGCCATACGTTATCGACTGTGTATTACTCAAATTTTTCTGGCAGTAGTGCCGGAGTAATGAATTTAGATGCCACTGCTCCTAATTTTGGTACTATTGCGCAACAACTCGCTGTCTTCCAAGCCCTCCCTGAAGTGCAAGCCGTGGAAGTTTCGACCGCGACGCGCTCTGGTGAGGCTGCAGTGCATTTTACCATTAGTCTGACCGTGGATCCGGCCATATTGCATTATCAACCCCGAGGTATCTATGGAGAATAAATCCTGGTTGACACAACTGAATCTGTGGCTTGAGCGGAGTTATGCGTTCGTGGCTTTGGGTGTAGTTGGCGCCATTACTGTGGTGGTGGCCAACTGGTTTATTTGGCCACAGTATCAACGCATGCAGTCTGCAGGCATTTTGCAATATCGTGATATTACTCACGTGCTTGAACAGCGGCGGGCCTATATCGCTGATCTGGCGGTGATGCAACAAGAGTATGAGGCACTGGATCATCGCATTACTCGGGCTGTCGATTTAGCCTTACCGGGAGATTACGTGGCTGGTCCAGTGTATATTGAAGTTGAACAATTACTGCAAGGTACTGATTATACGGTGCAGAGCGTGAACGTCGCGGTGGATGCAGTCAGCTCGACCAGTACCACCAGTGCAGTGTATGACATCGTCACGTTAAGTGTGAACATTTCTGCGGCTGATGCCGAAGTTAGTTACAATGATTTTAAAACACTGTTGTCGCGCATTGAGCGATATCCTCATCTGCTCAATCTTGAAACACTCACCTATACACCAGGGACGAATGCGTACACGTTTGTGCTCAAAACGTATCAGCGTAAAACGAGCTTATGAGTACCATACCGCAAGCCCATTTTACGCGCTGGATCATTATTTTGTTGCTCACCATCACGGCGTTGTCAGCTGGGTATGGCGTAGTCAATTTGTTGCTGTTACGACGGTCTGAACAATTTACCACCGTGCAGCAAACGGCCTCTTCAACAACGGATGTGCCAGTAGTCGTGGCTCTGCCCACAGCTGGGATATTGTCGTTACAGTGGTTTGAACACAACCATACCTATGCCGGTGAACGGCTCACGCAGGTGCGCGGTATCGCCAATCAAGTGGGTATTCCATTAGCGCCTACCCAATTACAGGCCATTGATACAACCCTAGGCAATCGAGTTTTGGTGGTGTGGTCGCAGCCGCTTGGCCAATTGTATGATGGCATAGAAATTGCGCGCAGCCGGGATGGCACTATCCAGAAACAAACCGTAGTCAGTACTCAACCGCTACCACCCACTGGGGAATGGTTTGACCTGACTGTCGACAACGATCAAACCTATTACTATCGCTTACGGTCCTACCGCTTGGCAGAGGAGCAAACCTCAATCTATTCCGATTGGAGCGAGGCAGTCAGCGTGATTCCAACTGATAGCACACCACCAGCCACACCACTGATCGAATCCGTGACATCATTAGCTGATCAGTCTGGTTTATTGGTGACCTGGCAGCCCAGTGCGAGTACTGATGTTGTGTCGTATACGATCTATCGATCAACCGAGGCGGGTGTGTTAGGAGATAAAGTCTTGCACACGGCAGATGCAAGCGTGACGTCTGCACGTGATACGACGGTTCAACCCGGTGTCCCATATTATTACGCGGTCACGGCCGTGGATGCGGCTGGGAACGAATCTAGCACCACGACCTCAGTGGGCACATTTGGCAATCCCGTGCCGTTTATTAATGTTTCCTCCAATGGCAGCTAACGTGGCAACAGATGCCTTAAAAAAGTTGGCGTCTGATCATACCCTGACCCCCGAACAATTAGCCAAAGCCAAGGCCGAAGTGCTCAATATTCAATATGTTGATTTAGCCGGTCAGCAGATATCGCCGGATGTTCTGCAATTAGTGCCTCCCGAAATTGCCGAAAATTACCAACTGGTGCCGTTCAAACTGGAAGGTGGGATAATCAGTGTAGCCTGCGTTTCGCCGGAAGATTTCCGGGCGGTGGAAGTATTAGATTTTATCGGTCGGCAGCAAAAGTTACGCTTTCAATATTTCAGCGCGACGCCACAATCGGTCCATCAGGCGCTCCGCCAATATGGTAATTTAGATCAAGCGGTGCAAACCGCCATTGCCACTACCGCCACGGATGAAGTGGATTTAGGTATTGATCAAGCGACGGCAGAGACGGAAGTAGTGCACACTGCCCCGGTCACTAAAATGGTGCAGGTCATTTTGAAACACGCCATTGAGGGGCAATCATCCGATGTGCATATTGAACCGGTTGGGAAGGAATCGCGCGTACGTTATCGGGTAGATGGCATTCTGCATACGTCATTAGTGTTACCATTGAAGGTGCATAAATCGTTGGTGGCACGCATAAAAGTATTGGCCAGTTTGAAATTAGATGAAACGCGGTTACCGCAAGATGGCCGGTTTAAGATGCGGTTTGAAGGGCGTGATGTCGAATTTCGGGTATCATCGTTACCACTACTGGATAATGAAAAGATCGTGATGCGGATTTTAGATACCAGTGCCAGTGTCGTCACACTTGAACAACTTGGTTTTCAAGATCACAATTTAGCTCGCATCAAACAACATTTACTGGAACCGCATGGTCTCATTTTAGTCACTGGGCCAACCGGTTCAGGGAAAAGCACCACCTTGTATTCCATGTTAGTCATGCTCAATAAAGAGGGTGTCAATATTATTACCTTGGAAGATCCAGTGGAATATAACCTGCCTGGCATCGCTCAATCGCAAATGCATCCAGAAATCGGCTTATCATTCGCCAACGGTTTACGGTCTGTGTTGCGGCAGGATCCAGACATTATCATGGTGGGTGAAGTGCGGGATAACGAAACAGCTGAGTTAGCCATTCATGCCGCTTTAACTGGCCATAAAGTCTTATCTACCCTACACACGAACGATGCTTTTGGGGCTATTCCGCGGTTGATCGATATGAAAGTGGAGCCGTTTTTAGTAGCCAGTGCGCTCAGTTTATTAGTAGCGCAACGGTTAGTGCGGAAAATTTGTGAGCATTGCAAACAGCTCATTCAAATCGATAAGAATCGTTCTCAGGAAATTGCTGCAGAAATCAAATTAATGCCAGTGAACTATCTCCCGCACGATGTTTCCCTCTTACCACCGTATAAACTGTATCAGGGAAAGGGCTGTAGTTATTGTGAAGATACTGGCTACCGTGGTCGGATTGCAATCACTGAAGTGTTAGAAAATACTAAGACCTTACAAAAAATGATTGGTGATGGAGTGGTCAATGATCAGGAACGCATCATGACCGAATTTCAACATCAAGGGATGTTTAGTCTGCGGCAAGATGGTCTGGTGAAAGCGCTGCGTGGGTTGACTACTTTAGAAGAAGTGTGGAACGCTACAAAATCATAATATGGCCATGCTTGATAGTGCCACGGAGCTACGCTTGAATAAACTCTTATCCACCTTGTCGGAATATAAGGGTTCAGATTTGCATTTGACCGTGGCTAATCCACCGAGCATTCGTATTGGTGGAAAACTGCAACCACTCACCAACGAGCCGCTGCTGACGGCTGATTTTATTCAAACGATTATTCGCGCCCTTCTCACTGAAACGCAATTGCAACAGCTTGAATTAAAGAAAGATTTTGTCACCGCTTTGAACCTAAAGGGCAAGGCGCGCTATAAAATACACGCCTACAGTCAGCATGGCAACTTTAGCCTTACGTTTCGGTTGATTCCAACCACAGTGCCTCCGCTGTCGCGTTGGACTATTCACGATGCGGTCAAGCGCTGCATTGAAATCAAACAGGGTTTAATACTGGTGGCAGGTGGATATGGCTCGGGCAAGAGTGCTTTGATTACCAGTTTGATTGAAGAACACAATCAAACCGCCGCCCATCACATTATGACCTTTGAACAGCCCATCGAATTTGCCTATACCGATGCACAATCGATCATTGAACAGGTTGAACTCGGCACGGATGTACCAGATTTAGCGGCGGCGCGTGAACGGGTGTATCAGGAAGATATCGATATTATCGTGGTGAGCTGCCCACTCGATGCGGCAGTCATGCGCAGCGTGATTCAATTTGTGGATATGGGGAAGCTAGTCATTGTTGAAGTCCTCGCACCTACTATTCAGTTAGCCTTAGACAGTGTCTTGGGTGTGTTTCATGCGACCGAGCAACCGGCCATTCGGGAAAGTTTGGCCCATGCCTTACAGGCGGCTATTGCCATTCAACCCGTGTCTGAACCAGGACAAAATCCGGTGGTGGCGTGTGAAGTGTTACGACACACTACCGCAGCGGTCAATTTTTTGAAGCATGATAGTTTTGACAAGATCGGACTGCTATTAGAAAATGGTCGCAATGATGGCATGGTGACCTTTGATCAATCTATTCGTTAATTATGGCATTCTTCATTTATCGTGCCCAGACGCCACAGGGCGAATTAATCAAAAAGGGGATTGTGGAAGCCCCAAATGAACAGGCTGCCAGTGATGAACTGCGTGATCGCAAGCTGATTGTTTTTGAATTGCGTGAGCGGTCTGCTACATCCATTGTCCAGCGTGTTCGTCAACTGTTCAATCGTGTATCAGCCCGTGATCTGACATTTTTTGCTCGACAGTTTTCGGTGCTGGTCAGTGCCACCATTCCGGTAGTGCGGTCATTACGTATTTTAACCCGGCAAACAGCTAACGAATATTTTAAACGGGTCATCGCCGATGTTGCCGCTGAAGTGGATGGTGGAGCCAAGTTATCTCAAGCGCTAGGGAAATATCCCCGCGTGTTTGATCAATTTTTTATTCATATGATTCGCGCCGGTGAAACCACAGGGCGATTAGATCAGGTGTTTGAGTATTTAGCCAATCAAAAAGAGAAAGATTATTCTTTAGTCAGCCGGGTAAAAGGTGCCATGGTCTACCCGGCATTTATTGTCGTTGTCATGATCTCTGTTGGAATATTAATGATTGTGTATGTTATCCCGCCAATTACAGACATTTTGGAACAGTCCAATGCCGCTATTCCAATAACAACACGTATTCTCATAGGGTTAAGCGCGTTCTTAACCAACTTTTGGTGGTTAGTGATTCTCATTATCGCCGTTGCCGTAGTGAGTGTGTCGGCGTACGTGCGCACAGCCAGTGGGCGCTATGCCTATGATTATCTTAAAATTCGCTCGCCCATTTTTGGAAAAATCTATCAACGGATTGTACTCGGTCGGTTATCCATTAGTTTATCCAGTTTACTCTCTAGTGGGGTACCGCTGCCCACGTCATTGAATATCGTCGCGGATATCGTTGATAATACGGTGTATCATGCCCTCATTAAAAAGACGGTAAAGGAAGTTGAATCTGGCAATGCAATTTCCACTGTCTTCTTACGTAGTCCAGTGATTCCACCCATGGTTGCCCAAATGATGAATGTGGGAGAAGAAACCGGCAAACTCGACGAAATTTTGCAGAAACTGGGCAATTTTTATGCGCAAGAGGTTGATGCCGCTTTGGCCGTGTTGACGAGTTTAATTGAACCCATCGTTATAATTTCTTTAGGAATCGGGGCCTTTATTATGGTGTCTGGAATCTTAGTGCCTATCTATAATGCTACTACCTCTGTTGCTTAGTCGATGCCAGTGTGGTATACTGCTGACATCCTATTTAATTAATCCAACATAAAAATCCTTTATGAGAAAAGGTTTTACCTTAATCGAGTTGCTGATCGTCATTGCGATCATCGGCCTATTGGCTACCTTAGCCATCGTTTCACTAACGACCGCCCAACAAAAAGCCCGTGACACCAAACGCGTGGCAGACGTTAAACAACTGCAAAATGCGGTTGAGCTGTATTACAGTGAAAATGCCGTTTATCCGTTGACCACAGCCGCTGTCAATGCAACCTGGGCAACGTTTGGTGCGGCCATTGCCGATTATATTACCAATGTACCAATCGACCCAGATAACGATGATGCTGCGCTCGCGGTGTACACCTACGGTGCCAATACCGCCGGTACAGAATATTTCATCGCTGCGTTGCTTGAAGATACCGATCATGATGCCTTGAACGGCGATGATGACGTCAATTATGATGATGGTGTCTTATCCGGTTGGGACGTCGGCGTAGACTATGTCGAAAGCGACGATTCGGCCAATGAGGTTGTCACAAACTTCGATTGTGCTGATGACGTGTATTGTGTCTCTGAATAATTTTTGAGACCATAACGCAAACAGTAGAGACATGCCATGGC
>DOSP01000038.1:4059-6019 GCA_003512175.1 Candidatus Kerfeldbacteria bacterium | reverse complement strand
GCCATGGCATGTCTCTACTGTTTTGTGGTACAATCATCACATGTCTGCCCGCCGATCCGGCTTCACCTTGATTGAATTGATGGTCATTATTATTATCATTGGTTTGTTGGCGGCCACGGCCATAGTGACATTAGCCAATGCGCAACGAAAATCGCGTGATGCGAAACGATTAGCTGATCTGCGCGAATTACAAAAAACCATCGAGACCATTCATACCGAAACCGGTACCTATCCGTTGGCTGCCGCTGCCGACAATGCTACCTGGGCAGATTTTGGCAACGCCATTGCCGATTACATTACCTCTGTGCCGATTGACCCAGACAATGACGATCCCAATGACTATATCTATACCTATGGAACAAATGATGCCGGTACAGAGTATGTGATCGCAGCGCGCTTGGAACAAGCTGGACACGCTGCCCTCAACGGAGATGATGATAGTGTCTATGATAACAGCAATGCTGGCTGGGCGAATTTTGACGCCGTAGAATCGGATGATACCGTCAATGAAGTGATAACAACGTTAGATTGTGCCGATCCTCTCTACTGCATTGCAGACTAATCTTATTGCGGTGGTATTGGCCGTCTTTGGTTTAGGGATCGGCAGTTTTTTAAACGTGGTGGTGTTACGCATGAATGCGGGCGAGAGTATCGGTGGTCGATCGCACTGCCCACACTGTCACCACCAGTTACCTTGGTTCACGCTTATTCCAGTGCTATCGTACATTGGTCTGGGTGGGAAATGTTTTTTTTGTCACAAGCCTATTGCTGTACATTACCCACTGATTGAATTAACCACCGCGTTGTTGTTTTTTATCTTCACTATTTGGTTTATCCAGCAGCCTGTCGAATTAGCGTTCTATCTCATTCTTGCCACTATTTGTGTAGGCATTTTTTTATCAGACTATTTGTTTTATACAATTCCCGATGCGCTCACTTTACCTGGCATTGGTCTAGCTATCGTCGGGCAGCTCTTGTTAGGTGAAGATTGGTGGCGGTGGGTACTTGGGCTAGCCATTGGGGGTGGACTGTTTGCTCTGCAGTATGTCTTTTCCCGCGGTCGCTGGGTGGGTAGTGGTGATATCCGCTTGGGCTTGATGATGGGAGTAGTCTTGAGCTGGCCAAATATTGTGGTTGGGTTATTTTTGGCTTATCTGCTTGGTGGACTGACGGTATTGCCGTTATTATTGCGTGGTCAAAAAGGCATGAAAGATGCTGTACCATTCGGGACCTTTTTAGCCATCGCCACAATTATCACTGTATTATTCGGCGATGTCTTAGTACAATGGTATCTGTATGAGGTCGGGCTTTACCCTGGTTGAACTGATTGCCACATTTTCCATCATCGTGATTATTGCTCTTGGTGTCTTTATTCAGTTCCGCTCGTTATCATCTACTCAAACCTTGGAAAATGGTCTGGATATTGCACGGTCTATTATTCAGCAAGCCCGTACCAGCGCCATTACTGCTCAAACCTGTTGTGGATTAACCACTCCACCCGATGGTTACGGTGTGTCTATCACCATCGATGGAGCGCCCGATAACGAGATTATTTGGTTTGCGGATACTGATAATGATCAACTCTACAGCTCGAGTGATACGGTGCTATCCAGTACGATGATTGATGATGTGAATCTGACGTCGTGTGATGATGGTACAACCACAACCACCAGCGGAGACTGTACGGTTATTTTTCAACCCCCTGGATTTAGTGGATTATACTATAATAAGGTTCTGGCTAGTGATACGGTGTCCTTGACTTTTACTGAAGCATCTTCCAGCGCCACTCAATCTATTGTTATTTATCCTACGAGCTACGTGATAGAATAACCGATATGCAATTACGTCCTGGCCAAACGCTTATAGAAGTTCTGCTGTCGCTTGCCATTATAGTAGTGGGTATTCTTAGTCTCACTTCAGCTTTAATCAACGCCCAAGTCACTGCCGCCGCCTCCACCGA
>DOSP01000038.1:535-3990 GCA_003512175.1 Candidatus Kerfeldbacteria bacterium | reverse complement strand
CCTCCACCGAGGCAGCCATTGCGGTGCAATTGGCGCGCGAACCAATTGAGGCAGCTCGCTTTATTCGTGATAG
This sequence comes from Candidatus Kerfeldbacteria bacterium, assembly GCA_003512175.1. Lineage (GTDB taxonomy): Bacteria > Patescibacteriota > Patescibacteriia > UBA9570 > UBA9570 > UBA9570. Next base: position 3,917 of record DOSP01000038.1, on the reverse strand, counting down.
TAATTGGTTGGAACGGGAAAATGGTGCCGGCACTGACTTCAATGATCGATTGAGCAGTAGCACCGAGGCTAATGATTATACGGCAACGTATCAGTGGAATGCGCAACTGGCAAATCTGGATAACGCTGTGCGGTTTAATTTTGATGCGGATGATAGTTCAGATTCGGATACTGCAATTTATCGCGGACCTGCCGGATTATTTCGGCATCCACCCACTACATCGCTTCCTGGGTTTGATATCACTATCTATTCACGCTACGTCACGCTCTTTCCAATTTGCTCAAGTGATGGTGGTCTTACTGAAACTGTGCTGACGGGTGATGGTCAGGATTGTGGCGTTGACACACAAATTGGTATTCAGGTTGTTTCCCTGGTCATGTGGTCCAGCCGAAATTCGGACCGCACAGTGATGCTCGAAGAACGATTATATGATTGGCGTTATGCGACTACATAAAGGTTTTACCTTAGTTGAATTATTAGTAGCCGCTGCCTTGTTTGCGACCGTTGTGGTTGTAGCGGTGAATATTTTTGTACTGACGCTGCGGAAGCCATTACGGCAAATTGATAACCAACACGTTCAAGAAGAAATCAATTATGTCTTTGAACTGTTATCGTATCAAATTAGCCAAGCGACTATTGATTACGATACATATGATACACTCTATGGTGGTATTACAAATCCAGTCAGTGAACTCTACATCGACTTAACGGGGGATGAGTTAGAAATTTTTTTGGATAGCGGACAAATCTGGCTCGGCAATTTGGTGTCCGGTGACAAGTATCCGTTGTCGAGCACCGTGGATGGTGATGTAGAAATTGACGAGCTGACATTTTATGTTTATCCCACCTCTGATCCCACGGACCCAGCCAATGGAGTGCATTATCAGGAAGCAGTTGTGGTGTATATTTCTGGCCATGGTGTGCAAGATCCAACTGCCACCTTTGCCGCTCAAACGTTTATTACCTTCCGCTCCTATGTCCGGTAAACTTGCTCGTGGTTCAACCTTAGTCCTTGTCCTGTTCATCATGCTGGTGGCGATGGTGATTACCACTACCGTGACCACGGTGGTATTAAATAACTTGCGCACGACCATAGCATTTAACCAACACGCGCACGGGTTATATGCTATGGAAAGCGGCGTTGAACGGGTGTTGTATTATACGCAGTATGCGCGGTCCAACGAGACGATTGGCGCGGAAAAAACAGCCGCCGACACTACTGGCCTAACTGGCGATCTTGATAACAAGGCATCGTATGTGACCGCAGTGACAGTGGAAAACGCTCCAGCCATAGATTTAGCGGAAGGCGAAACTGTGCAATGGGATTTTTACGAGGAAGATTACACTGCTGGATATCGCTTGGTTCCGATTACTGATCTCGATACCATCGTGATTACCTGGTCTGAAGCGTCAGCTTGTTCCAGCGGTACATCGCAAATTGAAGTGAGTTTTTCATCCTGGACTGAATTTAACTGGGAAGATATTAGTGACCCCGGCACTGTGCAAACGCATTTTACGGCTACCTGTGGAGCCTCCTGCAGTTATACGCTCGGGGTAGATAGCAGTCACTTATACAAAGTGCGGGTGAAGTCGTTAAACTGCGATATTTCTGATGTCGAGGCCACACCATATGATACCTATGGTGCTGTATTAGACGTAGCGAACACCATGAATATTTCTGCAACCGGAGAATATGGAGAAGTAAGTCGAACCGGAGGCGCCACTGTGCCATGGAATCCGGCGCTGGCGAAATATTTTGAATTCGTTTTATTTTCTGAAGAGCCAGTCAGCAAATGACCCTACCAGTATGAACTTAAATGGCGCCAAACAACGTATCGCCAAATTGCGTGATGAAATTGAGCACCATCGTTATTTGTATCATGTGTTGGACAAACAGGACATCTCTGAAGCGGCCTTGGATTCGCTCAAACACGAGTTAGCACAATTAGAACAGGAGTTTCCCGATCTCATTACCGCGGATTCACCAACCCAGCGGGTAGGCGGTAAACCCCTACCCGGTTTTAAAAAAGTGGTTCATTCCAAGCTGATGCTCTCACTGAACGATGTATTTTCCTTAGAAGAATTACAAGACTGGGAACAGCGCATCACGAAAGTAACCAAAACGTTACCAACCTATTATGCCGAAATTAAGATGGATGGTTTAGCGGTGACGTTGCGTTATGAACATGGTGTGTTTAGGCAAGGTGCTACGCGGGGTGATGGTAAGGTGGGGGAAGATGTGACGGAGAATTTGAAAACCATTGAATCCATTCCGTTAAAGCTGCGTGGTAAGGTACCAGATGTGGTGGAAGTACGTGGTGAGGTGTATATGACAAAACGGCAATTTGAGCAATTGAATAAAACGTCGGATATTCAATACGCTAATCCACGCAATGTCTCGGCTGGAAGTATTCGTCAGCTTGATCCCAAAATTGCCGCCAGTCGCAAGTTAAGTTTCATGGCGTATGATTGTGTCACTAATGTCGGTGTTGCTCTACACTCACAGGTTCATCAATGGCTGGTTGATCATGGGTTTCCATCCAACAAACATAATCAATTAGCCCGGTCACTGTCAGAGGTTGAATCGTATCATCAAAAAATCGTTCAACTCCGCAAAGACTTACCCTATTGGACAGATGGCATTGTAGTCAATATCGATGACTTGGCGGTGTATAAAAAATTAGGCGTTGTTGGTAAAGCGCCACGCGGAGCAGTGGCGTATAAATTTCCGGCTGAGCAAGCTACGACCATTGTGGAGGACATTCAAGTGCAGGTAGGGCGTACTGGAGCCTTAACACCAGTAGCGCACTTAAAACCAGTGCATGTGGCCGGTACAACCGTATCACGGGCTACGCTACATAACTGCGATGAAATCAAACGGCTCGATATACGAGTGGGTGATACGGTGATTATAGAGAAAGCCGGTGATATTATTCCTGATGTGATTCAAGTTTTACCGAAGTTGCGCTCTCCACAGAGCAAATCATATGTCTTCCCGAGAAAGTGTCCAGCCTGTCATTCTCCAGTGGAACGGCGCGAGAGAGAAGTAGCGTATTATTGCACTAATCCTCAGTGCTTTGCCCAAGAGCGCGAACGGTTTTACCACTTTGTTTCCAAAACCGGTTTTGATATTCGTGGATTAGGCCCAAAGATTATTGATCAGTTGATTGATGCTGGCTTATTGCACGAGTATGCTGATTTATTTGAATTAAAGGTGGGTGATCTTGAGCCGCTGGAACGCTTTGCGGAAAAGAAAGCGGGTAACATTGTGATCGAAATTCAGACCCGTAAAACCATTGCCTTATCGCGCTTTATTTATTCGTTAGGAATTCGCCATGTTGGTGAAGAAACCGCTATTACCTTGGCGAATCAGTTTGGGACA
>DOSP01000038.1:0-381 GCA_003512175.1 Candidatus Kerfeldbacteria bacterium | reverse complement strand
GATATCGGTCCGATTGTTGCCCAGTCCATCGTGGATTATTTTTCCAATAAAAAAAACATCCAGCAGGTTGATCGGTTGTTAAAATTTGTGAACATAATAAATCCCGTGGGTACTTCCTATAGGAAGTACCCACAAATTGACCACAAGACATTTGTAGTCACCGGTACATTAACTGGTTTTTCCCGTGACGAAGCCAAGGCAGCCATCCGGGCGGCTGGTGGGGATGTCTCCAGCAGTGTGAGTAAACAAACCGATTATGTAGTGATGGGGGAGAATCCTGGTTCTAAATATGATAAGGCCAAAGCGTTAGGTGTAAAGATTTTGAATGAGGCGGAGTTCAGGAAGATGATTCAATAAAAACAGAATCCCGGCACCCTCATC
>DOSP01000033.1:9980-10648 GCA_003512175.1 Candidatus Kerfeldbacteria bacterium | reverse complement strand
AATATAATCCAACTGCCGAGCCAGTTCTACACCTTCCATGTCACGGACCAGCATGCCGTGTTTGGCTGCTAAGGTGGTGGCAACGGTAGTCACCGTCGGGATAGCCAGACCTAAGGCATGTGGGCAAGCAATCACAATGACAGTAATGGTCAACGTCAGTGCAAACAAAACACCCTCGTTAGAAAATTCTGCCCAGTAGATAAATGTGGCCACACCAACCAACAACGCTGAGATGGTGAGTACAGTAGCTGCCCGATCAGCTAATTTTTGCGTACGGGGTTTTGATGCCTGAGTTTGTTGCACGAGGGCAATAATTTGCTGCAGGGCTGTATCTTTACCAACTTTGGTCACCGACACCGTCAGCGAGCCATCTAAATTGATCGTTCCACCAATCACCTGATCACCAGCTTGCTTGCCGACCGGCTTGGATTCCCCCGTGATCATGGATTCGTTGACATTGCTTTCATCAGAAATGACCTGACCATCAATCGGTAATTTATCGCCTGGTCGCACTAAAATGCGATCGCCAACCTTGAGGGTGCTGGTTTCGACTTCAACGACATCGCTACCTTGGATCAAGTTGGCTTTGGGCGGAATCAGCTTAATCAGTTCATTGAGCGCACTGCTGGCTCGCCGCACAGCACGCATTTCCATCCAGTGACCAAATA
>DOSP01000033.1:2111-9919 GCA_003512175.1 Candidatus Kerfeldbacteria bacterium | reverse complement strand
CGGGATTTCATTTCCATCCAGTGACCAAATAACAAGAAGACGGTTAACGTGGCGATCTCCCAATAGAAATCCATCGCCTCGTACCAGAACGTCGCCCCAACGCTATAGAAGTAGCCAGCTAACACAGCGATGCTGACCAGGGTCATCATGCCCAAGTTGAACTTGGCAATCTCCTGTTTCGCCCCAACGTAGAAGGGTTTACCACCCCACAACGCAATGACGGATGCTAACACAAATAACACATACCGCTGACCGGGAAAGGCGAAGCTTAACCGGAGCCATTCTTGAATCATGGGTGATAACAGCAACAAGGGAAACGTAATGACGATGGTAACGAGGAAACGCTTCTTAAAGTCGTGTTCCATTATGGCATGATGATTGTGATGTTCCTCCGGATGATGCATTATTCCATTGTACTACTAAACCGCGCGAATTCAAAGAATAGAGCAGTGAAGATAATCACCATGATGATGGGGGCAATGAGTGAGAGATAGTTACGATGGTGTGGTTTGAAGAAGCGTAACAACAATGCATTGCCAACCACTGATACCGAACTGAACGCCATGGCCAAGCCGGCTAACTCAGGTTTTAAGACGAAACCAGCAAAGGCGAAGACACGCGCCGCCACTGGTATACCAATGACATTATAGAACAGAGCAAAAAACATATTTTGCTTAATTTTTGTCATGGTTTCTTTGGCCAGTTGCAGCGCTGTGACCACATCATTCAAATCACTGCGCATTAACACGATACCGCCAGCTTCCATGGCTACGTCCGTACCTGAACCCATCGCAATACCAAGATTGGCTTGGGCTAGAGCCGGGGCATCGTTGATGCCATCACCCACCATACCGACCACCTGGCCGGCATCTTGCAATTTCTTCACTTCACTGGCTTTATGTTCTGGCAACACCTCCGCCAAGACATTGGTAATACCAACTTGTTGAGCAATGGCTTGAGCAGTGCGTTGATTATCACCGGTAATCATAAACACTTCAATGCCACGGCGTTGTAACTTTTCAATGGCAGCCCGTGACGTATCTTTCACTGTATCAGCGACGGCAACAATTCCCAGAATAGATTCTGCAGTGGCCAGTAACATGGCAGTTTTCCCCTGCTCTTCCAGCCGGACTAATTTTTTGTTCAACTTATCAATGGGCAGATGCAATTTTTCACCAATCAATTTTCGATTGCCAAAATAATACGTTGTATTGGCAATAGCGCCTTGCACACCATGCCCGGGAATGGCTGTGAATTGTTCAACCGATACCAAATGAATGGCTTCCTCAGTAGCATAGGTATAAATTGCCTCCGCTAAAGGATGTTCGGACAATTTTTCGAGACTGGCGGCAATTTGCAGAAGATCTTCCTCGGTCATTAAACCGGTCGGCACGATGTCAGTGACTTGTGGTTGGCCTTTCGTGATCGTACCAGTTTTATCGAAGATAATAGCACTCACCTTACAAGCGGCTTCGAGTGGCTCTCCACCCTTAATCAGTATCCCTTGTTCGGCCCCACGACCAGTTCCCACCATCAAGGCGGTTGGCGTAGCTAAGCCTAAGGCACACGGGCAGGCAATTACAATCACTGCCGTAAACGCCATCAGAGCAAACGATAGCGGAGCGCCAAGCACAAAGAACCAAATCACAAATGTAATGACGGCAATGGCAATGACAATGGGCACGAATTTCGCCGAAATGCGATCAGCGAAGTTTTGAATTGGCGCCTTTGAACCTTGGGCTTCTTCAATCAGCCGAATGATATTTGCTAACGTGGTTTCGCTACCAACTCGTGTGGCAGTAAACTCAAAACTACCATGCTTATTCATGGTCCCACCGATGACATTGTCACCCACCTGCTTCTCTACCGGAATACTTTCACCGGTCACCATAGATTCATCTACGGCTGATGTGCCGGATAGTACAGTGCCATCCACTGGAATTTTTTCGCCCGGCCGAACCACCACGCGATCACCGTGTACCACTGCATCAACCGGAATATCTTGCGTAATATCGTCACGAATCACTCGAGCCGTCTTGGCTTGTAGGCCCATCAATTTCTTAATGGCATCAGAGGTTTTCCCTTTTGTGCGGGCTTCGAGCCACTTACCCAACACCACAAACGTAATCAATAATGCCGCTGTCTCAAAATACAATTCAGGAATTTTTGCTCCATTCACACCAATGAGTGATTGTTCGGTAAACGCGTAGATAGCGTAATTCACCAGACTATAGACATAGGCGGTGGTTGTACCGATGGCAATGAGACTATCCATGTTGAACGTTTTCATCCGTAAGGCTGACCACATACCTTTGTAGAATCCAGCACCGATAATGAATTGAACTGGGGTAGCCAACACCAGAGAAATAATGCCGATATACGGTAATAGCACCGTACCGCCCGGCACACCGGCAATGAAATCAAACAACATGAAATACACCAACGGCAGACTGAGGCTTACACTGATCAGGAATTTTTTCCAGTAGGATTGAATGGCTTGGTGGCGTTTCCTAGTTTCAAATTCTGTATCACTGCTGTCTACCTCTGTGGCAGTGTACCCGGCTTGTCGGACAGCTTCAATCAACTGAGTGGTCGTGACGCGGCTATCATACTGAATGGTAGCTTTCTCGGCCGCAAAGTTTACGTTAGCTTGTTGCACACCGGATACCTTTTTTAAGGACCGCTCAATAATGTTCGCGCACGAGGCACAATGCATGCCGGATAACGATAGCTGAATACGCGATTGGCCAGCCGTTGGTGGCGGAGCAATCGGTGTTGCGGGCGAGGCAGAAACCGACACGACCGGTTGTTCAACCCGTGCCGTACTGGGCAAAGTTAAATTAATCTGCACATTAATCGCTAACGGTTGCCCAGCCGGAGTGACTACAGCTGGTTGGACGGCGGGAGCGGAAATAATTTCTGCGGTGTAGCCGGCCCGTTGAATGGCAGCAACGACATCGGCTGGAGAGTTTTTGGTGGGGTCAAGATCAGCTTGAAATCGGCCAGTGCGATGATCAACCTGTACATTTTGAATACCCGGTAATTCAGCACACTCGGCCTGGATGAGTTTTTCGCAGGCCTGGCACGTCATGCCAGTAACCTGCAGAATGAGAGGATGATTCATAGTTGGATATGATATTCAGTATCCGCAAACGCGGCCTGGAGTTCTGCTAAAGGAATAATTCGATCAGTGGTGAGAGTAGTTTGGCCATCGAGCCCAGTAATCTGCACTTCTGTTACTCCCGGTAGATCACGCAACTTCATCGTGCTTAGTTTAATACAGGCTGGGCAATGGAAACCCTGAAGAGTGAAGGTTTGGTTCATAGGTGTAAGTTTCATTATGCGTCTACGACGTTAAATTGGCCACGGAACATGCCCATAGCACACGAAAATGCGATGGCGCCAGAACTGGTGGGGGTAAACTGAATCGTATTCTCGCCAGGTTTGAGGTTGGTGCGTATACCCAGTGTCGATGACACAATCGAACCAGCGCAGGAGTAGGGATCCTTGGCATCGATAATCCATTTCACAGGAGTGCCGGCTTTGACGGTAAACGAGTTTGGCGAATACCCCCGACCGCTTTCTGTCATCCGAACTATCTGTACACCGTCGGTCACTTCTGCATCTACTTCATCGGCCGCTTCCGCACTGCTGGCTAACCCACCGCCCGCATTGAATCCTGCCAACGTAGAGCCGTTTGAGATATTGAACACAGCGAAACTAATCACCACCAAGCCAGCAAACTTGAAGAAACGTTGAGCAAACACCCCTTTAACGGCTGAAGCCAGTCCACCTACTCCCAATAAGCCCGGAGCGGTACCAAGGGCAAACGTACCCATAATCAAGGCACCTTGACTGATGCTACCGCTACTAATGGCCAACAACTGCATTGACTGCGTAAACCCACACGGCAAAAAGAATGTTAGCGCACCAAGGGTAGCGGCACCACGATGACTGTACTCTTTCTCCCGATTTTGTAGGCCCAGCAAACGAGCAATGGAACTCGGCAGAGTAAAGTTCACTTCCTCTAGACGAGGAAAGATACCAATTAACTTACCGCCCATGAGCAGCATGACCATACCAACACCAATAGTCATCCAGCCTAAGGCTGTACTTGATAATTGCAAGACAGATCCAATCGACCCAAGTACACCACCTAAGACGGCATACCCAGTCACCCGACCGAGGTTAAAAAACAAATGCGGACGAAACTTCTGTCGGGCGCTCGCCTCAGGGTGTTGGGCGGCATGGCGTGCTGAAATACCTAATACGAGCCCACCAACCAACGCCATGCAGGTGGACAGTCCGGCGGTAATTCCGACCAAGAAGACAATTGGTAAACTGGCGGCATCACCACTCACAAGATTAGTGAGATTACCGATATCGACATCCTTGAAGAGCAAGTAGGCGCCCAGCAAAAATAAGGCAGCAATACCGAGGTCTTTGTAATCGCTGGTCCGCCGGCTGAACCAGGTTTTTTGTTGTGGCAACCCAACGCTATAGCCGGCCTGACGCACGGCTTGCTCTACTTCAGACTGATTAGGTTTTTGACTGTTGTAATAAATGGTGGCTTGTTGCTTGTGAAAACTGACTTTGCAGTGCCCCACTTCGGGAATTTTTTTAAGTTCTTGTTCGATCAGGAGTTCACAGGAGCGACAATGCATGCCACGAATCGGCACAACGAAGACATGTTTTTCCATAAAGAATAGTTATCGTACGTTAGAAACTGACAGCCCGTAGCAACTATTCCCGCAAAATAACGGTTTCAAAGATATAGCGAGGTGGAGAATAAAATTGAGTAGTCAGTTCAAAACGATTGATGAATACTCGTTGCCCAACTAGCCAGCCTGTCAAAATGACCAGGCCAAACACCAAAAGAAGATTTGTCATGATCACCTGACTATCAGTCATTGTCGTAAGACACGTCACCACGCATTCAGACGACCCTACATCCATCGTGTCTGAGATCCAATGATGTTCAGCGATGTTGAGCTGACTCAAACCAAGGATCAGGAGTAGACCAATGAATAGACCTAATTTTGTCATGCGCCGAGTATACCCCCTGAGGGTATAACTGTCAACCACGTATCCAGGCGAGCACCGGCCGACGGGTGAGGCGAAAGACAAGCAAGCCGAATACTACACCCAGTGTATCCATCACAATATCGTAGGCTGTGTCCAACGGCTGGCCGGGTTGCCCATACGTTCGTGTTGAAAAAATCTGATCACCAAAATATTCCATCGGCTCCCAGATTAGGCCGGTCATAATCGAGAATATGGCAGCATACCATAATTGGTGTGGTTTGAACCACATACAGACCCCCCAGGTGAGGAGAGCGGGTGAAAGAAAGTGTACAAAATCATCGTAATGCAATGTACTAGAATACCAGCCATATGCCCCAAAGCCATTTAGTACCATTGTGGCGATGAGTAACGCTTGAACGACACTACTTAGGCGAGGATTGTGCCGAATAATCAACCACGGCACAATCAACAGCGCTACCATGTAGACAATGGATGACCCAAAAATAAAGCTATTCTGCAATTCGACCTTATGATACAGGCCGAATCCAAAAATAAACGGTTGTAATCCCCAGACTAATCCAGTTATAATACGTACGAATGACATATATGTATAAGCAGTTATTACCCATTATACTCGTCACAGCCGTTTTTCCAAGCCTGGCGTTAGCCGCTCCAGATGGTCGCATTGTGCTGCAAGTGGAAGAACACGGTGAGGCTTGGTATATCAATCCGGCTGATCACCACCGTTACTATTTAGGGCGACCAGACGACGCCTTTGCCATTATGAAGGAACTGGGTTTAGGTATAACGAACGCGGATTTCAAACGGTTGTCATCTGATGCAGGTATGCGTCAGGCGGTGCGGGGAAAAATTGTCTTGCAAGTTGAAAAACATGGTGAGGCTTGGTATATCAACCCAGTGAACGATCAGCCGTACTATTTGGGCAAACCAGCCCGAGCCTGGAAATTAATGACCAAATTTGGTTTAGGGATTAGTAATGCCGATCTCGCGACTATTCCAATTGGCATCCCGGGTGAAACCTTACCAGATAGTGTGCTCTTATCTGTTCCATTCACCACCCAAGCACCCTATGGGTACTGGGGATCACCGTACAATGAAGCGTGCGAAGAAGCTATTTTGGTTATGCTGAAACATTATTATGCCAACACGAGTCTATCAGCAGATACGGCCAATACCGAAATACTTGATATCGTCAATTGGGAACAGGCTACCTATGGGTATCACGAAGATACGGCGGCGGCCGTCACTGCTCAAACTGCTCAAGACTATCTAGGATTGTCGTCCGACGTGTCCAGTGATGTCAGTACCAGCTCAATTAAACGTGCCGTAAGTAAGGGGCATCCAGTGATTGTGCCCGTCTATGGGAAAGCCTTGAATAATCCCCACTATAAAAACGGCGGGCCGTATTACCATATGATTCTAATTGTGGGTTACAATACGACTAGTTTTATTACGCACGATCCTGGAACCAGGTACGGCGAACACTACTCGTATGAGCAAACCAACCTAATGAATGCTATTCACGATTTAACTGACCCCGAATCAAATGTCGCCACTGGCTCACCCGCCATGGTGATTATGCGCGATTGAACGGTGGCACCAGTCCAGCGTTGGACTAATTCGGCCAACTCAGTGGTAGCCTGTTGAAGGGCATCGATTGTCATCGGTGGAATCGCTTCAATCACCAAAATGGCAATCGTTGTATCGGTAGTGAGTTTCGTGCGATCCGCTTCGCGCCAATTCCAGCGTCGGCACAGTACACCGGCATCATCGGCATAGATCACCTCCCCCACTTCAGGCGGTTCGTTCTCACTGCCGCCTAAGCGCACAAATGGTTCGGTTCCACTGGCTCGTTTGAGTACAACATTGCCCACAATTTTCGCACAATCTTCTCCACCAACCGGTACAGTATATTTTAAGGAAATGTAATTGTAGCAATCTACCAAGGGATTAATGCCCCAGACCGTATTCCCCTTCAATACTTGTCGAACAATGGCTTCGCTGGAACAACGATATTTATGCGGATCACAGCCAAACGCCCGATAGGCTTTACGCCAAGCCTGGATGTTCGGATGTTGTCCAACCGCTTCGGCGGTCGGAAAACGCTCTCGTACCGCTACTTCAATGCCTCTCGCCTCGGTGGCAAATGCAGACGTGTCAGCGCGATTATTAATGTTGGTAGCATAGACTAAGCCGAGTGCGGCTTCTGGCCATACAGTAAAAATTGTTGAATCGACACTGACTTGGTACATCATGACCTGAGTATAGTCGATTTTGTACGGTGGCTCAACGATCTCGACCGATGGCCTGACTGATGTTACTGTAACCGTCACGTTGCAACAATCGCACTACACCACGATTTATTTCACCAATGAGTTGAGGACCTCGATAAATCATACCAGTGATGAGTTGCACCAACGAGGCACCGGCTCGGATATCGGCATAGGCATCTTCAGCGGAAAACACTCCCCCAACCCCAATAATCACCAAGTGTTGTCCGGCCGTTTGATACACATGACGAATCAAAGCGAGCGATCGTTCCCGAGTTGGTTTACCACTTAAACCACCACTGGCTGGAACAGTGGCGTCGACAATGGCTGGGTTTGAGCGATCTTTGGTCAGGTTGCCACAAATCACGCCTGTCACCCGATGTTGCAGCATGATCCGGACTAACAGATCAACCAGCGTAAAATCGAGATCGGGAGATAGTTTGACAAATACCGGCTTGGTTAAATTCAATTGTCGATACGCCGTGAGTAAAG
>DOSP01000033.1:1527-2034 GCA_003512175.1 Candidatus Kerfeldbacteria bacterium | reverse complement strand
GCCGTGAGTAAAGCATTCAGCGCAGCAGGGTCATGAAATGGCTCACCACCAAAAGCGTTCGGACAACTGACATTGAGGGTGTCGTACTGACCAATCGAACGAAACCGCACGGCCGTGGCACAATAATCGGCGATACCGGCCGATTGATCGACGGTTTCTTGACAATTGGTTTTGGCAATGCTGATACCAACCGGCAGAACACTGGACTGGTGTTCAAGTTTGCTAGCAATAGCCTCCGCCCCTCGATTGGCTAAACCAATATGCACAACGATACTGTTTGATTTTGGTAAACGCCATAATCGTGGCAGTGGATTACCGGTGCACGGTTGAGCGGTAATTGAACCGACTTCAACAAAACCAAAGCCGACCGCTTCCAGTGTGGGAACTAATTCAGCATTCTTATCAAACCCAGCCGATAGGCCAATTGGATTACGAAAGGTAATACCGGCAATAGTCTGCTGAAGACTGGGATGTTGATAGCTGAATAGACTCCGGACAATTGCCCGT
>DOSP01000033.1:1268-1454 GCA_003512175.1 Candidatus Kerfeldbacteria bacterium | reverse complement strand
AGACTCCGGACAATTGCCCGGCTGCCGCGCCATTTGCCTAACCAATGACCCGTCGCCACCATGGTCTGGTGAACACGCTCAGGATCGAACTGAAACAAAATGGGCTTGATGACATGACGATACGTTAAACCAATCACTGTCTTATGCTATACTAAAGCCAATCTAACGACAACTATGCACAACTAT
>DOSP01000033.1:668-1193 GCA_003512175.1 Candidatus Kerfeldbacteria bacterium | reverse complement strand
ACAACTATGCACAACTATCTTATAAGCACCCTCCTTCTCATCACCCCTCTGGCCACATCAGCGGTGGCAAACAATGATAACCATTTCGGTTTTCTTGGTGCTGCGATGGATAATGACAACTTTGCATACCTGCAGAATGTTGGAGCTGGTTGGATGCGGCCGCATCCTGGCCCGGCCGTCTGGGAAATGATTCAGTCGGAAGATGGTGGTGACTATGATTGGGATTTTATGGATGGTATAGTCGAGAAAGCCAACAAACATGAAATCAATCTCCTGATTACGATTTGGCCGTTTGCCGCTTGGGATCAAGTGCGCAAAGCCGATCCCACGGCCTGTGAAGTAGCCGATACCGATGAATTTCTACCGAATAAGGAAGCCGAGGACAAGGGTCGGGTGGAATATATCCCAGGGTATCGGTGTAATCCGTATGACTGGGCGGAGTACCAACGCTGGGTGCGAGCGATGGTTGAACGCTACGATGGTGATGGGAGAAAAGATCTGCCTGGCTTAACCATGCCCGTCACC
>DOSP01000033.1:0-577 GCA_003512175.1 Candidatus Kerfeldbacteria bacterium | reverse complement strand
ACTGGGAAGTGATGAACGAACCAGATTTACCGGGTAGCGAGACACTAGATTTTTACAAAGAGGGCTCTGATGAATACTATGCTTTACTACGCCGAACCGCCAAAGCTATTCGCCAAGCCGATGACGACGCCAACATTGTCATTGCCGGAGCAGCGGGCGCTGAGTTGAACCAGGAAGGTGAGTTCATGGATTTTTACTACAATTTATTTACCGATCATCCTCAAGCCAAGAAGTATTTTACGATTGGGAACATTCACCATGTGTCTATGGCCAATGAAACTGACTTTAATGTGGCTGTCTACCAAACTATGCTTGATACCTTCAACATTAACAAACCAATCTGGGTAACAGAAGCTGGTGCAGAAGGTTCCCCGGCCGACGAACAAAAACAATACGTTCGCTCAGCCACACAAGAGGCTGTTGAAGCCGGAGCTAAACGCATATTCTACATTAGTTACGCCTTTGGCGATGATTACGGTTCTGCCTCTCAAAAACGCGCTAAAAAAGTGTATCGAAAATTGATCGATCGGTGGAACGAAGACTAGTGGCTGACTGCTTACGACGAAATATAATTGTA
>DOSP01000060.1 GCA_003512175.1 Candidatus Kerfeldbacteria bacterium | reverse complement strand
GCCGCCACGAGTCGTTCGAACCGGTTACGGTATGGCGCTGCGCGGGATGCCCATATCAATATGGCGTTAATGAAAATATTACCCCATCAGATTGGTTTGTGGCTGGCACGTCAATTTACAGTGAATCGCTAGATTGTCGGCGGAGTGGTATACTAAAACTACTAATTATTTAGGGTATCACTATGCACAAGTTTATCGTGACGGCGGCAGTTGCCGTAGTCGGGCTCGCTCCATTGCTGAGCCACGCGGCAGATTATTCGCGTTTTGAGGGTAAGTACGTTGGTGTTTGGGATGATACGTATGATTCTTGTGGCGATACTGACCAGGATGGGGAAATCATTATTAATCTCAAAAGTATCGATACCAATGGCACCATTCTGAATGCCACTGTGAAGTATGATGACGACGCCAAAATTCATGCGACATCCGGGAAAGTATATAATCGCAACGGTCGTCGCCGGATTCGTTTAAGTTATGGTGGTGATGGCTATACCTATGTGATTAAAGCCAAATTAACTGACAAGAAAAAGATTAAAGGTAAATACGACCACGAGTATAGCGGTTGTGAATGGGGTGGAACGGTCAACTTAGCAAAGTAAAAAACTGTTTGTGCTCGGCGACGTCATGCACCCGTAACCAGGTCGCACCGTTTTTTACAGCAACCGCATGAGCCGCTAATGTTCCCGGTAAACGGTGATCAACATCGGCACCGGTCAGTTTCCCAATAAACGATTTTCGGGAAGCGCCAATCAAGATTGGATACCCCAGTGTTTTGAGTTTGTGTAATTGTCTGATAATTGTGACATTCTGTTGGACGGTTTTCCCAAACCCAATACCAGGGTCCAGTATAATCTGTTTTCTTTTGATCCCGGATTTTTTTGCTACGGTAATTTGTGTTTGAAAAAACTGTCGAATATCTTGTGCCACATCACGATACCTGGAGTTATGCATAATCACCACGGTACTGCGATAGCGAGCGACAATTGTCCTCATAGCTGGATGACGTAAACCAGTAATATCGTTGACCCACGTGGCACCGGCTCTGAGCGCCGCTTCAGCAACTTCAGGCTTAGAGGTATCAATTGAAATCGGTATCCGAGATTTTCTACGCAAGGCTGTAATGACTGGAATAACTCGTTTTAATTCGGTCTGCACTGCTACCGGTTTGGCGCCGGGTCGACTCGATTCGCCACCGATATCGATCACACTGGCTCCTTCGTTCACCATCTCTAGGGCACGCCGGACTGCTAACGTTGCTGTAGAATAGCGTCCACCATCCGAAAATGAATCCGGTGTGACATTGAGAATGCCCATCAATTTAACGGTTGGCATACTCGGCAAATAGTTTCATTAATCGTTTTGTCACCTCCCCCGGCTTCCCATTTCCAATCTTTCGTTGCTTTATTCTCACCACCGGAACAATCCCCATTCCACTCCTGGTCAAAAACAGTTCGTCTGCTGCACGCAGATCAGCTACAGTTGGCAGATGATATCGCAGGTTTATTCTATTGGCCTTTGCCAGTTGAACAACGACAGCTCGGGTAATGCCATACAGAATATCTTTGTTTGGCGTATAGACCACATTTTTTTTGACATAAAAGATGTTGCCACAAGCCGCTTCTGGGACGGTACCGTGTTGATTCAGTAATAAGGCATCAAAATATCCATACGTGATCGCCAGATTATTTGCTCTATCTTCCAAGGTACGGTTGGTACTCTTTACCTGTGGGAGTTGGCGTGCTCCCCGATACACCATCACCCCTACGCCGGTTGTATATATTTTACGTGAAATATGTAATGGACGTGATTCAGTGATAATGTGATTTCGAGTAATAATGATTTTTAATCGAGTTTCTCCTGACGTACGACAGTGACTGGTGAGTAATTGGGCTAACTGTTTATCGGATAACGGCACGGGAATTCGTATTAAACGTGCTCCGGTACGCAAACGGTGGAGATGAGCCTTCACTTCGGATAGGTGGCCGCGGTACGTCCGTAATGTTTCAAACACTCCTAGATCGTTATTCATATACGTAGTATAGCAGCTTTATCTAGAGTTTCTTGAAATTCGGTCTTCGGGTCAGAATCAAACGTAATGCCGCCACCAACATAATACTGTAAAATACCGTTCTGTAGCGTAGCAGTTCGAATAGCCACATTAAATTCTGCCCGATTTTTGCCAGCAATATAACCAATGGCGCCACAATAGACACCACGTGGGTAGGTTTCTAATTTTTGTAAAATCTCAACAGCCCTTTTTTTTGGTGCCCCAGTGACAGAAGCATAGGGTAACAGGGCTTTCATCACTTCAAGTGTGTGTATTGATTTTGGACGCTTAGCCTGAATGACTGATTGCGCTTGCCAGACGGTATTGAAACCAACAATCTGCCGTCGTCGTTTCACTTTCACACTGCCTGGCACAGCAAACTGAGCTAAATCATTTCGTACTACATCTGTGATCATATCCAGCTCAGCTTGCTCTTTCTTACTTTCCACCAATTCTTTTTTTTCGGCGGTTTTTGGACGGGTGCCTTTCATAGGTTGACAGGTGATTGTTTGATGATCGATACGTACACCCAATTCCGGAGAATTACTGACGATTTTCACATCTGGTGTATTGATCAGTGCAGCGTAGGGAGTCGGCTGTTTCTGTACAAAATGAAACAGCAGTTGATTAGGTGTAGCGTTGGTACGCGCCGATAAACGGTAACAATAATTCGCTTGATAGATATCACCAATCGATAAATGATATTTTAGTTTTTTCATTTTTTTTTGATAGGATGAAAATTTCTCACCATGGATTCGAGAAAGTGTAAATGGTGTTGCATCAATGAGCTGACGTAAGGGTACTTTTTTGAGACCGCGAAACACACCAAAGTAGACGTTTTGGTCGTAATCGATATAGCCAATGGCATAGTGCCGAACTTGTTTAAGCTCGGACCACGATCGCACAATGCGCTGCAATCCTACACCAAGATAGGCCTGATGCTTATCGATTAAAGCAAACTGATAGGAACTCACTGCGGGTGTTGGAATTACTTTTGAATAAACCGCGAAACGATGAGGTGGTGACAATCGTATTCTGCTTTTCCACGCCCCGAGCTTGCATACATAAATGGGTAGCTTCTAACACCACACCAATGCCTTTGGCTTGAAGGGCTTGTTCAAGAAAATCTGTAATTTGTGAAGTCAGACGTTCCTGATTTTGTAAACGCCGGGCAAAGACTTCTACTACGCGAGGCAATTTGGATAAACCAATAATTTTTGCTTTCGGAATGTAACCGATATGGGCCTTACCATGAAAGGGTAGGAGATGATGTTCGCAGGTTGAGTAGAAATCAATCTCCTTACAGGTAATCATTTCATCGTAGTGTTCGCTATCAAAAAACGTGAGCAGACCATTTGGATCAATACCATACCCAGAAAAGAGTTTTTCAAAACTATCGGCTACCCGCCGTGGCGTATCAGCCAAACCTTCACGCTGAGGTTGGGGATCAATGTGCTGGATCAGCTCGGCAATATTTTTTGAAATAGTTTTTTTATCCATAGCATTTCACCTGTAAGGTGTCCGTGCATTTTTTTAAGAATAACTCTGCCAGATCGGGAGCAATATCGTTGAGCGGAATAAGCATAAATCGGCGATTGGGGAGTTCCGGATGCGGAATCGTCAACTCTGGCGTGTGCACTACTCTACCGTTATACAACAGAATGTCAATGTCGATTTCCCGTGGTCCCAGATGCTCACGGGGTTTGCGACCGAGCGCTGCCTCGATTTGTTTACAGGTGTGTAGTAACTCGATTGGTTCCAATTTGGTTTCTAACGCCATGGCTTGGTTGACATGCCAGCTTTGTTGGCCTGGTCCCAGTGGTTCAGTTTCGTAGATCGGTGACAGGGCAGTCACTTGGCCGGCACTTTCTAAGGCTGTCACTGCGCGATCAAGATAGTCTACGCGTGGTTCAATGTTACTGCCCAGGCTGAGATAGGCGAGCATTACTCCTGATAGGTTACCGCTGTCGTGTCGGTTTCCCATACCATCACAGTGCTGACAGGTAGGACGGGTTTGAGTTGTTGAAAAATCCACTGAGCCACCAGTTCGCAGGTTGGGTTAGGAAAACGATCATTCAAGTTGGTATGATCTAACAGATTGATTACTTTTTCTTGGACGATGGTTTTCAGTTCTATAAAATCGATCACCAAATCATCGCTGGTGAGTGGACCGGTCACCGTAACGGCCAGACGATAATTATGGCCGTGCATGTTTTCACACTTGCCATGATATTTCGTTAGGGCGTGCGCAGCGGCAAAGGTAAATTCTTTAGTAACGCTGAACGGCATAAAATAGACTTAATGATTCAGTCATCGTTTGTAACACAATTCGATCATCATCTGTTAAACCACTGTCTCGCTGCATCGTCAACACATATACTCTATTGTTGGCGAGGATGACATATTCATCGGTATGGGTTGTGTTGGTGACAATATGTTGGCTGGCAGCGGGTTGCCGGGGAGTAAAACTGACTGATTCGGCTGGTTGATCTGGCCGATTCACGCTTAACCACTGTTCCAACGTAATGTTCGGTGCATCATATTCTTTGATGGTTAAGTCAAATCCAGACCAAGCGGTTGGAGATAGAAAGGTAGTGTCACCGGTATAAAATAGGGTGAGGCGATCTTCATCTGTCCGGACATCCAGAGTAGTTGGATACAGTACGGCATAGTCGGTTGTGGCATAAAATTGTTGAATGGGCATAGTGGCACCTAATAACGCTAACACCGGATATGGATTGTAATCGCCATAGCGTGAATAGACAAAGTCACCGACATAGTGGTGATTTGGGTTATCCGTTTTCACGGCGCGTTTCCCAATCGGATTTTGCAAGTTAATCACAAAGAGTTCTTCCACTGGCCGCCCAGCCACCAACTGGCTCACTTCATTCACTGCAGTCCGTGATAGTTCTGCAACCTCCCAGTCACCCATCACTACCGTAATCGTTGGGACGTCAGGTAATACGGCAAAGGCTTGGAGAATGGTCTGAATAAAAATGAGTTCAGCCGGTGCCTTGGCATCAGCTTGGACGGTAAAGGCCACCTCGATGCCACTCCCGGTGGTCGCAAAACGATAGGTGGAAAAATCGATTTGCCATTGTTTCAAAATATTACGTAGAGTCGTATTATACCGTTCCCAGTCTTCGGCGGTCACTTCAAATGGTTCAGTACTGCCTACTTCGATTGTTTCTGGAATCGTGGTATCGGTGAGCGGTTGAGTGAGCGTGAATGGTCCAGTGCCAGCGGTATAGCCAAACGGCACTAGTTTGCCAGGTGCCGCCACGGTCAGGGTTTGGACTAGTTCATCATAGCGATTGTACACGAAGAACGTATTTTGCCACGGGTTATAAAACATAAATTGGCTACCATCGGCTGACCACACCACCCGCGGTACACCAATTTTTTCAAAGACGATGTGTTCTTCAATCACATCACCACCGCGGTTCAGGACCACAATCTTTGGTTGGAATGGTTCCGGATTCGTGTCTGTGCTGCTCACCACCGCGGCAATTTGATCAAGGGTAATCCAGCTGACGAAGTTCAATTCTTGAAATGGCAAACTGATCGGTGTAACAGTTTCCGCTCCATCAGTGGTGACGGTGATGAGCTTTGTTCCATTCGCGGTAAAAGCTAGCTCTGAACCATCTGGCGACCATGATAAATTAGCATAATGGAAGTTTGGTTCACCTTGGTATAATTGTGTTTCTTGCCAAGTGATTAAATTCACCAGACGCACTTCTTCAGTGTAATTCGTTCGGCTGATGTAGGCTAAGTACTGCTCGTTCGAATCAACAGCCAACGACGGCTGAGTAGTTATCGCACTTGCCAGTACAGCCGTTTGGGTGAGTACGCCTAGCTCTGTAGAGAGGCTTGGTCCATATTGGAAGACAGTTTGATCTACCACGCTGTACCAGTGCTGGCTGGCGGGTAGATAATTACTGTACACATCAGGTTGAGCAGACTCTAGTGGCAGGACAGATTTATCGACTGCGTTGCTACCATACAGAGTTGGTTCGCCGTCACCTAAGCTTAAAAACAATACTAACCGATCGGCACTGCTAAAAAAATTTTCCCGCGCAGCGGCTAATTGAGCGGCGGCATCCAGGCTGGCCTGATCGACTTGTTCTTGAGTGCCGCGCTGTTGTAGCCACCACACGCCAATGGCCATGCCGCCACCCACCACCAGGATCAAACCGCTGAATAATAGTAAACGTCGGCTCAACATGACACCTAGTATACCATTATGGTACTGTACTGTCATGAACAATTTGTTGCAGCGGATCACTACGATTGGTGAGCAATTAAACATCGCTGGCATGCGTGCCAAAGTGGCGGCTCTGGAGGCAGAAATGAGCCAGCCGGATTTTTGGCAAAACCCAAGTCACGCTCAACAGGTTGGTCGAGTAGTGAATGATTTGCGTAAAGAAATTGCCACCTGGGAACAGGTACAACAACAAGCCACCAGCCTGCAGGAGATGGCTCAATTAAATGAACAGGAACGTGATCCCGACTTAACCAAAGAATTGGAACAGCAGCAGAAAAAACTTGAACGGCAATTTGCTGAACTGGAATTTCATTTACTATTTGGCAAAAAATATGATGATGCGTCAGCGGTGTTGGCCATTCATGCCGGTGCCGGCGGAGTGGATGCCCAAGATTGGGCGGAGATGCTTATGCGCATGGTCATGCGTTACTGTGAACGCAAAGGGTTCACTGTGACGGTGCTTGATCTGTCACGGGGGAATGAAGCTGGAATCAAATCGGTCACCATGGAAGTGATCGGCCGGTATGCCTATGGCTATCTAAAAAGTGAACATGGCGTGCATCGCTTAGTCCGCCAATCACCCTTCAATGCCGATGCACTCCGTCAGACATCGTTTGCCCTGATTGAAGTCTTGCCCGAATTAGGGGAGTTGAGTCCAGTCGAGATAAAGGATGAAGATATTCGGATTGATGTCTATCGATCTGGTGGGAAAGGTGGTCAGGGCGTGAATACCACCGATTCCGCCGTGCGCATCACCCACTTATCCACCAACATTGTCGTGACCTGTCAGAACGAGCGCTCGCAACATCAAAATAAAGCCACGGCAATGAAAATTTTGCGCGCCAAATTGCATCAATTACAACTGGAAGCCGAGCAAGCGGAAAAGCTGAAATTGCGTGGCGAATATACTTCCGCTGAATGGGGGAATCAAATTCGCTCGTATGTGCTACACCCGTACAAAATGGTGAAAGATCACCGCACGGAATATGAAGTGTCTGATCCCGACAGCGTGCTGAATGGTGAATTAGATGGCTTTGTGGAGGCGTACTTACGTTCCACTGTGGATGCGCGGGTGAGTAATGAGGTGGATTAATCAGAGCCTCATCTTATGCATATCCTCGAACAAGTAATGGCCTGGTATCCAAACAAGCGGCTGTATCGCCGGCCTTCGAGTAAATCGGGACAGGATATTATTTCAGTCTATACATCCACAGCTCCATGTCCGGTCTATAGTCATGCTGAATGGTATGCTGATGATTGGGTATCACCGAGTTTGTTAGTAGATGAACGCAAGCCGTTTTTTGATCAATTCACAGATTTACAGAAAATCGCTCCGGTCGTGGCGTTACTATCTAATAAACAAGAGAATGCCGAATACTGCCATGATGTGGATCGGCTGAAAAATTGCTACCTAGTATTCGACGCCATCAATTGCGAAGATATCTATTATTCGGTACGTATTTATCACTCCCGCTCGTGCATCGATTGTTATTGGGTAATGGATTCAGAATTGCTTTACGATTGCGTGTATGTGTTCTCATCATATCACTCACGTTATTCCTTTAACTGTCGCGGCATCATCGATTCCACTTTCTTGTTCAACTGTCACAACACTCGAGATTCATTCATGAGCTCTAATTTGCGAAATAAGCAATATTACATTCGCAACAAACCGTACAGTAAAGCTGCCTATGAAGATTTTATGCGTACACTGGACTTGGCCGATCCAGCCGTAGTGGCAGAATTGAAGCAGGAATTTCGCGACCAGCTGCTCCCCAGCACGCCAATTCCGCCCGCGTGGTTAGAGCGTACCGAAGATGTGCAGGGTAATTATTTACGCTCCGCGCATCACGTGCAAGATGGGCTAGAAAGTTTTGAGGTAGATAATTGCCAAACTATTTTTCAATGTGGCCAGGGCAAAGACATCACCTCGTCATTTATGTGCAATGAAAATGTGGAACGTTGCCATCAGTCTGTTGCGACGGGCATCAATACATTTAATGCCAGTAATTGCGCATTCGTCTGGAACAGTTCAAACATTGAGTATAGCTATTTAATGATGAATAGCAAAGATTGTTTTGGCTGCATTGGTTTGCGCAACAAGCAATATCATATTTTGAATAAGCCCTACAGCAAGGAAGAATATACCATCACGAAACAGCGGCTCATCGAAGCAATGCAACAACGGGGCGAATATGGTCAATTCTTTCCTGTAGCGTTGAGTCCGTTTCCATACGAAGATACCATTGCATACGATTTTTTTTCCGATGCGCCTGTGGCGCCACCGATGAAGCTGAACCTGATCCCACAAGAAAAGGCTTTTTATACCCAACAGCGCATTCCGGAACCAACGTTAGCATTTCCAGATCGGTACCGTCAGCGGTTGGATTTAATGGATACGAGTTTTACTCCAAATGGTGGTACGTATTATAAGCATCCTCAAACCAAACACATTGTCCCATATCAACACTATTTGGATAGTTTAAAGTGATCATTTGACTAAGCCAAAGTAATCCTGCATCCTTAACCAATATGTGCGGAATTATTGGCTACATTGGGAAACAGCCAGCTACCCCTATTATTATGGATGGCTTAAAACGCATGGAATACCGCGGGTACGATTCGGCTGGATTAGCCGTGATTCAATCTAACAGCGTGGCCTGTCATAAAAAAATGGGTAAACTAGGGAACCTGCAAACCGAGCTGGAAAAATATGATCTGGGCGGCACAGTTGGCATTGGCCATACCCGCTGGGCGACACACGGTAAACCGAGTGACATCAATGCACATCCACATCGTGATTGTCAGGAAGAAATTTATTTGATTCATAA
>DOSP01000009.1:2099-3506 GCA_003512175.1 Candidatus Kerfeldbacteria bacterium | reverse complement strand
GCCAGGTGACTCTCCACCCGCTCCTCGAACAGGTCCGCCAGCTCGTTGTCGGACTTCTTGAGGAGGCACCGCACCTTCTTCACCTTGAGCCTGAGGAGGACCCGTTCGAGCCTTGCTACGAGCTGTCCCCTGAGCTCCCTCGGCGTTGCCTTTCGGGAGGTGTCACCGTTGCCATCGATCATGGTCATTGCTTTCTGCAGGTGCCGAGTGAACTCTCGGCGGGTTGAGAAGAGCTTATGCATCCCAGGCAATGTCTTATAACGCATTAAAAAACAGTGTCTGAAATCCATTGATTCCTAGACACCGTTTTCTGTAACGAGTGTTGAAGCTACCTTGGCCTAACCTATATGGGTGTACACAGAATGGCCAAAAAATTGTGTCGGCATTGTATGCTTTTTTACGGATTTGTCAACCTTGACTATATGGCAATTGCAGCGTACACTCTGTTTATATGATGCATTTAACCGTTAGAGTGAATAATAATCAAAACCAGTCCACGCTGGCTAGTTTTGATATGTGAGTACATAAACCCGAATCACGATCAACGTAGCCAGCCACCGAGCTGGCTTTTTTAATGGGGTGTAGCTGAGTAGGTAAAGCGCCCGGCTGTTAACCGGGAGACCGCAGGTTCGAGTCCTGCCGCCCCAGCCTAAAACATGATATACTCTTTCCCATGGCTATTTCTAAAGAAGAAGTCAGTCGCATCGCCCAGTTAGCTCGCATTGAGCTGACACCTACTGAAATCGAACAGTTCCAAGTGGAGCTGTCCCGCATTTTGGAGTATGTCGATCAGCTCAACGAATTAGATACCACTGACGTTCAACCCACTGCTCAGGTGACCGGCTTAGAAAATCGGATGCGGCCAGATGTGGTCAATGATGAATTCAGTCGCGATGCGATGCTAGCGTCCGCCATTGAAACGGCCGAAGGACATATTAAGGTCAAGAGTGTATTCAATAAAAAAACCTAGTTCGCATGTTAAAAGAGTTACGAGCCAAACTTGATCGAAAAGAAGTGACATCAGTTCAATTGACTGAACAATATTTGGATAAGATAAAAAACAAAAATCCTGAATTAAATGCGTATATCAACGTTACTGCCGATCATGCCCTGGCGGCAGCGGCCAAAGCGGATGAACGTATTACGGCGGGTAGCGCTGGACCACTCACTGGTATCCCCTATGCCGCGAAAGATGTCTATTGTACTCAAGGAATTGAAACCACCGCCTGTTCCAATATCTTGCGTGGGTATCGACCACCCCATACCGCCACCGTGTTAGAGAAGCTCGATGGAGCGGTGTTGCTTGGTAAAACCAACACTGATGAATTTACGATGGGTGCCTCTACTGAAACTTCCTGTTTTGGCCCAACCTTGAATCCACATGACCCAACGTGTGTGGCTGGGGGA
>DOSP01000009.1:0-2020 GCA_003512175.1 Candidatus Kerfeldbacteria bacterium | reverse complement strand
ACTGGGGGATCATCCGGTGGATCCGCTGCTGCCGTAGCCGCCGACCTAGCGCCATTTGCACTAGGCACGGATACGGGTGGCTCTATTCGTCAGCCCGCCTCGTTTTGTGGAGTGGTTGGGTTGCGCCCTACATATGGTCGGGTATCGCGCTATGGCGTAATGCCGATGGCTTCGTCCTTGGATACGGTGGGACCATTTGCCACAACCGTGGAAGATTTGGCGATTGTGCTAGAACAAATGGCCGGTTTTGATGCACATGACAGTACTACAAGTGATCGGCCGGTTGAACGGTATAGTGCCCAGCTGGATGTGCCGCTAGAAAAATTACGTATTGGTGTAGCCAAGGAATATTTTGAATTGTCAGCCTTAGATCAAACCATCAAAAAAATTATCGAAGATACTATTCAGCAGTTAGGTAAAACTGGAGCAGATATTGTTCCAGTCAGTCTGCCGCATACAAAATATGCCATACCCACCTACTACGTGATCGTTCCATCGGAAGTAAGTTCGAACTTAGCTCGGTTTGATGGGATTCGTTATGGGTATCGGGCGAGTGATGCCGCTGATTTATTAGAAGTCTATCGCAAAAGTCGTGGTCAGGGGTTTGGTGCAGAGGCCAAGCGCCGCATTATGGTTGGAACCTATGCGTTATCAGCTGGGTATTATGATGCCTATTACGCAAAGGCCATGAAAGTACGTACCTTGATTCGTCAGGATTTTCTCAATGTGTTTCAAGACGTTGACGTGTTGATTTGCCCCCCCTGTCCCGGAGTGGCGTTTACGGTGGGGTCTAAATCCGCTGATCCTATTCAAATGTATCTCGAGGATGTATTTGTCGCCCCGGCTTCGTTAGCCGGTGTACCAGCCTTGGTGGTACCAGCTGGCCAAGCTCAACACTTACCGGTAGGGGTCCAAATTATTGGCCCGCAGTTTAGCGAGGCTTTATTGCTACGGGTTGGCCGGATGGTAGAGCACTTGTCGGATAGGTAATAAAATGCTATAATACTAACATGCCAAAAGTTCTGCTCGTCGAAGATGACGAAATGCTGCATGGAATGTACACCCAAAAGTTTAAGACCCAAGGGTATGAGGTCGTGTCAGCGTACAACGGTGCCGACGGCGTAAAACTCGCCGAAACCGAACATCCAGACGTTATCTTGCTTGATGTGATCATGCCAAAGATGGATGGTTTTGTGGCGCTAAAGAAAATTCGTAAGGACGCTGCCACAGCCAAAATTCCAGTCATTCTCCTGACCAATCTTGGCCAAGAAGAAGATGTCCGTAAAGGGCGTGAACTCGGTGCCAATGATTATTTTATTAAAGCCAACCATACACCTTCAGAAGTTGTAGAGAAGGTTAAAGCGCTGTTGAACAAATGAATCAACGTTCCCTCATTATTGTAAAGCCAGATGCTTTACAACGTAATTTGTTAGGTGAGATTATCCATCGTTTTGAACGGAAAGGTTTAAAGATTATTGGGTTGAAGATGATGCAAATTGATGATGTCAAAATCGTTGAGCATTATTCGCATCATGCCGATAAACCATTCTTTGCTGATTTAAAAAAATTCATGCAATCGTCACCAGTAGTGATGATCGTGTTAGAGGGCTATGAGGCCATTGATGCCATTCGGTTAATTGTTGGCCCAACCAAAGGCCGGGCAGCTGATGCCGGCAGCATCCGCGGAGATTTTGCCATGAGTGTGCAATACAACATTATTCATGCGTCTGATTCGGCCGAATCGGCCAAAGCGGAGGTAACACGATTCTTTTCAAAAGACGAATTATTTGATTACTCCAAAATCGATTTCGACATGATCTACGGCGCCGACGAACGGTAGCCGCTGTTGACAAGAAAACCTTACTTGATTAGACTGTCTACAGATATGAACAATTTGCACCGCTATTATTTCTGGTTTAGCTATACTTCGCTCCGAAAGGTGTAATGTTTATATATTCCTAGAATATAATTATCAAACACTATCAGACCTTTCGGAGCACTCCCGGAAGGTCTGTTTAGT
>DOSP01000018.1:11470-12117 GCA_003512175.1 Candidatus Kerfeldbacteria bacterium | reverse complement strand
TAGTTTTCAATGCCGTTTACGTACCCTGTTTCGCGCAACATTTCCAGGTCATGACGCGTCCGTTGTTCCAGACGATGGGCTTCCAACGGTTTGCCGAGCTTCTTCAACGCAGACACTTCTGTAACCATATCTTGTTCAATCTGCTGCAAAATCTCAGTGCGGTTTTCTTCCGGGGCCACATAATGCGTCGCGGGGTAAATATCCACACTGTTCAGGCGTTGCAATTCAGTATTATCCAATACATTAAATTCCGTGATCTGCTCAATGTCATCTCCAAAGTAGCGTAGACGAATGCCGGTGGCATCTGACATGGCTGGGAAAAATTCTACCACTTCACCTTTCACTCGAAAATTTCCTCGTTTGAAAGTCAGATCATTCCGCTGGTATTGCATGTCCACCAACTTAGTCAGTAATTGCCGGCGGGGATACGCTTCACCCTGCCGCACAGTGGTACTGAATGATTTATAGACGACTGGTGAACCCAACCCATAAATACATGATACGGATGCTACAATCACCACATCACGGCGCGACAGTAACGCCTGGGTGGCGGCATGACGCAAGCGACTAATTTCCTCATTTAATTCAGTGGTTTTTTCAATGTAGGTATCGGTGCGCGGTAAATAACTTTCTGGTTGGTAATAATC
>DOSP01000018.1:0-11398 GCA_003512175.1 Candidatus Kerfeldbacteria bacterium | reverse complement strand
TTTCTGGTTGGTAATAATCATAAAACGATACAAAGTAGTGCACAGCATGATTAGGGAAAAACTCCCGGAACTCAGACGCTAGCTGAGCGGCTAAAGTTTTGTTATGTGAAATGACCAAAGTCGGACGCTCAACGGCCGCAATCACATTCGCCATGGTGAAGGTTTTTCCTGATCCGGTCACACCGAGCAGTGTTTGGCTATGATGACCCTGCTGCAAGCTCTGCACCAACTGGGCAATGGCAGTTGGTTGATCACCGGTGGGTTGAAACTTACTTTGGAGCTGAAAGAGAGCCATGATGCTGTAGTGATCGTTCAATCAATGTTAAAACTTCACGCTTGTGCACATGGCTGGCTTTAGCAAGTTCTTCTGGTGTTAACACAGACAGCAAGAATTTCAAACTGATCGATTCCGGATGCAGCACAAAGGTAGCGCCGGCATCATAATATTTTTCCACATCCATTAAATACGATGCCAGCACCACCACCTCACACTGAATCTTGAAATGCTGCACATATTGCAGCAGACTCATGGTTGGTTCGTGATACGGTACAATCGAAATAATCATTTTTGCAACCGCTAAATTGGCTAGTTGTAAAATATCTTCCTCACGCATGTCGCCATAGATGTAATACACTCCCTGCTGTTTAATCAGCTCGGTATTCTCTGGATTATAATCTACCACAACTACTTGTTCGCCATCCTTTTTTAATTGGGTGAGCACTGGATCAACCGTCAGGTGATAGCCAAAAATAACAATGTGATTTGTTAACTCCACTGGAATATTATCGGCCACATCAGCTTCGGATTTCGGCAAAGGTAGGAAGCGCAACAGCGGCCGCATCCAGCGATACAGTTTTTCATTGTAGGTAATCATATAGGTGGACAACACAATTGTGACCAGCCCAATCACTGCGATCATCGACACCAGTTCTTGCGTAATTAAACCGAGCTTCAACCCCTGGTTAGCTAGAATAAAGGAAAATTCGCTGATCTGTGCCATGGTTAAACCGGCATAGAACGCCGTCCGTTCATGATGTTTCAAGATGCGCAAAATGACGAAGACAATCACTGGGTTACCAATCAGCACGAACAGTGACAATATTACCGCGCTGACTAATAAATGACTATCTAAATTCAAGGCCAGTTGGCTGCCGAGAAACGTAAAGAAGATCACAATAAAAAAATCGCGTAATGAGCGAATGCGTGAAGCAATTTCATAGTTGTAATCAAGCGATCCAATACTAATGCCTGCGAAAAATACGCTGATAGCCATGGGATAATTCCACAGCAAGGCGATAGCCGCAAATAAAATACACCAGGCAATACTCCATAGAAACAATAACTCCTGTGACCGACCAATGAATAAGAAGATATTGCGAAAAACATATTTTGCTAACACAAAAGCGGCACCGCCAATGACAACTGTCTTAAAAACCAGTACTCCCATTTCAACCCACGGCACACTCAAACCACTGGAGCGACCAAATGTTTCGAGCAAGAGCAGAGCCAAGATAGCAGCAAAATCTTGCAACAGTAAGATAGAGACCGTGATGCGACCGTACAATGATTCCAGCTGCCGTTTTTCGCTGAGCAATTTTACGATGATGATCGTGCTCGATAAGGTTAAGGCGATGGCAATAAACCAAGCTTCTACCACCGAGAAGCCTAATAGGACAGCCGTTAACCAGCCCACTAGGCCAGTACCAACAATTTGCCCGAATCCGACTAATAAAGTTGGCCAAGACAAAGATTTAAATTTTTTGATATCCAATTCAATTCCAACAATGTAGAGCAGTAAAACAATGCCAAACGAGGCCAGTACATCAATGAGCTCATGCGATTTGATGATATTGAAACCAACCGGGCCAAGCAGAATGCCGGTGGCCATGAAGGCGAGGACGATCGGTTGTTTGATGATTTTAGCGAGCAGGGCCAGCGCTGTGCTGACAACGATGATGATGCTTAATTCTATAAAAATCGATTCCATATGAAACTGTATTATACCAAAAAAATGTGCTATAATCAAGTGTATGTTAGCTTATCTCACCGGTGTTATCCAAACAGTTCAGCCCGATAAAAAGTATCTGATTGTCGTGGTGAATCAGCTTGGCTATAAAGTGTTTGTGCCAGCCACAGTGCTAGAACAATGCACCACTGGCTCGGACCTTGAACTCTATTTGCATGAGGTGATTCGGGAGGACACTAACGATTTATATGGGTTTCTTACTCAAACCGATTTAGCTGTGTTCGAACAGTTAATTAGTGTTTCTGGAGTGGGACCAAAAGTGGGCTTGGCGTTATTGTCGGCATTATCGGCCGATGCCATTGTTCAAGCTATCAGCCAGGGTGATCGTACACTCTTAACGCAAATATCCGGGGTAGGTAAAAAAATCGCTGATCGGCTCATTGTGGAATTAAAAACCATGGATATTGTACCCAGCCAAGATAGTCCTACTCAAGCCATTGTGGAAGCATTGCAACAGCTGGGCTATTCCACGGTCGAAATTCGTACCGTGCTGCAACAATTAGATCGAGCGGCCGAGGTGGAACAACAACTCAAGCAAGCCTTGGCATTGTTAAGCCATGGATAAGGTGGAATCTTTTTTGCAATCGGACGCCTGGGGTGAGGTCCAAAGCATCTATGGGCGTAAAGTGGTACGTATTCATACTACATTGGCGATTCGGCATAAGTGGTACTGGTTTATTCCGCAGGGCCCGTTCGTTGATGGGCTAGATGACGGGGCCTTGTTTGTTCGCTATGAACCCAATGTCGTGCCAACACACGATCGGCGCGTGGCTGATGTGCATCCCAGTAAAACGTTACTCACTCCTTTGACGGCACCGGAGCAGATGTTATCGAACATGAAGCAAAAGTGTCGTTATAATATTCATGTCGCCGAAAAGAAGCAGCTCCGGGTGAGGGATGACATATCCGCTGACGTATTTTTTAATATCCTAGTGGAAACCAGCGTCCGGCAGAACATCAAACTGCATCCAAAACGATATTACGATACCATGATCGCAACGTTAAAAAAGCGCGATATGGTCAGACTATACGGCGTGGAGTATCAGCAAGAGATTATTGCCGTAGCACTAGTGGTCGATTACCAGGGAATAACCACTTATCTGCATGGTGGGTCTGATCATCGCTATCGATCCTTGATGGCTCCCTATCTACTACATTGGAAAATATTAAGTGATGCCTTTGAACGGCAAAATACGCATTACGATTGGTTTGGATTAAGTGATCAATGGCCGGGTGTCACCAAATTCAAGCTTGGGTTCAGTGGAGAAGTCGTCACGCGGCCAGGAACATTTGAACATCCCCTCCGGCCGCTATGGTATACTGGGTATCGGATGATGAAAAAACTATGGATATAGTGATTGCCGCCGCAGGCAAAGGTACACGCCTCCAAGGCTACACCACCGAATTGCCGAAACATATTATTCCCGTAGCCGGCCGACCGTTTATCTATTATTTATTAGATGCCGTGCTGGCTGCCGGATTTCGTCGAGTATTTGTGGTTGGCGGTCACTTTGTAGATAAATTAACCGAGGCGATTGAAGCGTATGATCAGCCAGAGTCTATCACCGTGATAGAACAAACTGGTCAGCGCTATGGTACGGCTTGCCCACTATTGGCGGTAGAAGCAGCGTTGCAAGGTGATCGCTTTGTCTACACTATGGGTGACCATTTATTGAGCGTCGAAGATTTGCAGCAGATGCAACAATCTACGCTCTATCCTTTAGTTGCGGTTACCGAGCATGATGAACCGCAGCGGTATGGCGTTGTTGAATACAATGAAGATCGCACATTGGCGAGAATTGTGGAAAAACCAGAACAACCAAAAAGTCATGATATCAATGTGGGTTTGTATGCATTCACTCCGGATATTTTCCCCATCTTGAAAAAGCTGCAGCCATCCAGCCGAGGTGAATTAGAAATTACTGATGCGATTAACGATTTAGCGCAACATCACCCGGTACGTACCATTCGTTTGCAACATCCCTGGATGGATTTAGGTCGGCCGGAAGATATTGCCGCCTTAGAATTATTTTTAAAGAATCAATGAAACCGCGCATCGTCACCATTGGCGGAGGAACAGGGCAATCACTGTTACTTACACATCTGAAACACTATCCGGTGGCGATTACCGCCATTGTATCGATGGTCGACAACGGTGGTTCTACTGGCGTACTGCGCAAATACTTAGGGGTGATGCCGCCGGGAGACGTGCGGCGTTGTCTCGTAGCCTTGGCTCCTGATAGTCCCATCTGGTCAGATGTCATGAATCATCGCTTTGGTGATGGTCATACCATCGGCAATCTAATTCTGGCGGGACTAGAATTAAAACATCAATCGGTGGAATCAGCTATTCAACAATTTAGCCGTTGGCTCAAAATTACTGGGCGCGTATTACCGGTAACCAATCAACCCACTACACTGTATGCCAAATTATTCAATGGGAGAACCGTGATTGGTGAAACGAATATCGATATTCCAAAACACAAGCAACGCTCCCCCATTCGTCAGGTGTATTTGAAGCCGGCGGTTCCAGCGTTGCCGAGTGTGCTTCAGGCTATTCGTCAGGCCAATTACATAGTCTTCACGATTGGCGATCTCTACACGAGTGTGCTCCCTAATATATTGGTAGGTGGCGTAACGCAGGCCTTGCAAAAGACCAAGGCACGCTTAGTGTATGCCTGCAATCGCACTACCAAAGATGGTGAGACCAATCAGTACACGGCAGCAGACTATGTGAATACTCTCACACATTATATTGGTCGGCCGATTGATGACATTGTGGTGGATAAAACCATTCTGACCGATCGTACCATTCCACATCTTGTCCACTATAACAAAACTGGGTTAGAGCAAGCTGGTATCGCTGTGCATGAGGCTGATTTACGTGCTAAAGACCACCACAAAATCGATGGGAAAAAATTAGCCGCCGCTATCTATCGTTTATGCCGCACCTCATCATAGATCTTGATCACACGTTATTAGATACCACCCGTTTCAAAGCGGATCTCGCGAAAAGTGTGGATTTAACTCAAGCAGACTGGGATATGGCCTACAATAAATTTGTGGCTGATTATGGCATGTTCAATGCGACTGATTTTCTCAAAGGTGTCACGGCAGAACAAAAAAAACAGTTCGAAATGGTCGTTCAAAAAACTAGCTCATTTTTATACCCAGATAGTTTGTCCTTTCTAAAAAGGGCCGTACAGGCAGGTTATCAAATTATTGTACTCACGTTCGGTAACCAAACCTGGCAGCAACAAAAATTAGATCACATTACTTGGCCACCTGGTGTCACCGTTCTCACCACAGATTCAAAAAAAATCACACAACTTGCACAATATAGGGGGGGTGATACTCTGGTAGTGGATGATCGCGGTCAAGAACTTGATGCCATCGCCCAGTCCTGGTCAAACGTAAAACTGTATTGGATGCGTCGACCGAATGGCAAATATCGTGATGTTGCGCCGGTGGCGCCGCAT
Source organism: Candidatus Kerfeldbacteria bacterium (assembly GCA_003512175.1). Classification (GTDB taxonomy): domain Bacteria; phylum Patescibacteriota; class Patescibacteriia; order UBA9570; family UBA9570; genus UBA9570. The sequence continues at coordinate 5,892 of DOSP01000018.1, read as the reverse complement.
CGTGAGATTACCTCATTATCGGAAGTCACTTTATAACTAACTCATATCGTTATGTACCCAATTGACACTCCCGAAGCCGGAGTAAAAAAATTAGAAGGTCATTGCGGCGTGTATTACTATTCCAGCAAAGATGATTCTAAAAATCCCAAGCGGGAACACGGTATTAAAGATGATGTCGCCATCGAAGTAGCTGAAGCCTTTGATGAGCGGTGTGGCGGATCAGCCGAACAGGTGGGGCGGGAAATCGTGGAGATGAAAAAATTTGGCGGGATTAAATCAAGTTTCGACAATCACTTTTACCATGTGCGACGTAAAGCCGGTTCCCACGTGGCTTTGGAAATTATTCGTTAGTCATGCAAGTTTACTCGGTTTCTGAATTCGTTCATGGCGTAAACGAGCTCTTGTCTGGTATCCCGGCATGCGTTCAGGGTGAAGTGAGTAATTTTCACATCGCGCAGAATAGGTTTGTCTGGTTTGATCTGAAAGATAAATCGAGCTATGTGAGTTGTTTCTTACTGGCCTTTCAGTTGGATCAGCCCCTGGAAGATGGCATGGAAATTCAAGTGATTGGCCGGCCAGCTTTATTTCAGAAATCTGGCAAGTTTCACCTGCGGGTGAATAAGATTCAGGTGGTGGGAGAAGGTTCATTGAAGCGGCAGTATGAATTGTTGAAAGCCAAGCTTACCAAAGAAGGCTTATTTGCAGAAGGTCGGAAACGGACTTTACCCACCTTTCCAAAAAGGGTTGGTTTAGTCACTTCAGCTGATGCCGCTGCGTACACTGATGTGTTGCGGATTCTCAAAAACCGTTGGGCTGGTTTAGAGATTATGCACTTTCCTGTTAATGTACAGGGGACACAAGCTGTATCCAGTATCGTCCAGGCACTACAATATATGAACGCCAAATATAGTAAGCAACTGGATGTAGTTATTCTCACACGGGGCGGTGGGTCAATGGAAGACTTGCAAGCCTTTAATGATGAAGGCGTTGTGCGCGCCGTCTTTGGTTTGAAAATACCAGTAGTAGCCGCCATTGGGCATGAGCGGGATATCACCCTAGCAGAATTGGCGGCTGATCAACGGGCATCAACGCCGTCAAACGCTGCAGAAATGATCGTACCCGATAAACGCGATGTGATGGCTCAACTGGCCACCGCAGTCGGCCGCCAATATCAGGCATTACAAAATACGCATCATATTGTCACGGAACGGATCACATCTGATATCGTGGTGCTCTCCCAACAAATGCAACGCTATAGTAGCAATGTGAATCACTTGGTAGCCTTATTGCATTCCTATAACCCAAAGCAGATCTTACAACGTGGCTATAGCATTATGCGCACCACTACGGGTCGTGTGGTGACACACAAAAAACAGGTTCAAGCCGGAGAAACGGTGCAGACCATTGTAGTGGATGGAAGTATCAGTTCGAAAGTGCTATAATACCGCTCTATGGCTAAGAAAACCACCTTCGATTTTCAGAAACAGTATGATGCCTTAGAGCAGATCACCAGTGATTTTGAGGCTGGCAAATATAATCTTGAAACCGGCTTGAAAAAATTTGAAGAAGGCTTAAAGATTGCCCAAGAATTGAAAACCTATCTGGAGGAGGTAGAGCATTCGATCAAGACCATTAAAGGTAAATATCGTGAGCTTACATCCGAAACAGATCGCGACAACTAAAACCAGCAGCAACATCGCGTCAGATAATGTCGAATCCCAGGAACGACTCGGTTGTCGCCGTTGGTTAAAGCATTTCGTTTGGAAATTGGTATTTGTCACTTGTTTGGTGCTTGTTCTGTTGGGATTTGGATTTTACCTTAGCCAACCTCGGTTTTACCATATTCTGGTGATCGGTTCAGATCAACGCAATAATGAACCGGCCCGATCAGATGCCCTCATGATTGTGTCTATCCCCAAATCGAAAAAAGATCCGTTATCGCTGGTGATGGTACCGCGCGATACTAAAATGGAAGACGCCGACTATGGTTTGCAAAAGATCACCCATTTTTATGCCATGTGGGATGACTCGGTTGAGCGCATGGGCAATGTGGAACTCACGGAAAGCAAAGTTGAAGAACTCTTGGATATCGAGATTCATGGCACAATCGAAGTAACCTTTGATAGCTTTACCGATATTGTTGATACTGTGGGTGGTGTGGATATCAGCACGGGGCACGTGGATGGTAAAGAAGCGCAAGAATTAATTCATAATCGGTTTGTTCAGGCCGCCGGCGATTTTGGCCGAGCCGCAGAACAACGTGAAATTTTTAAAGCAGTATTACAAAAAGCCAAGAACCCAGTGATCGCTCGTCAACTTTATGAATACTTACAAACCAGCGAACAAGCGCGGTTACGATTATCGAAGTCAAGCTTGATCAGTTTCGGCATAGCGTATCTACTTGGGCATCGTAATCTCACCATTCCTGAAATCGAAGAACAAGTGCTCCCTGGTGAAGGTCAGAGAATTTATACCCCGTCGTTTGACAAGTCATTGTATTACTGGGTATTGAACGACGCAGAAACACAAACACTCATTGATACCTATTTGCAGTAATGTTCAAAATTTCTCCGTACAAACTGACGATGTATGAAACCTGTCCCCAGCAGTATAAATTTACCTACATCGATTATTTGGCAGATGAATTCAAAACACCGAAACCATATTTAACGATGGGGGCACATGTCCATAATAGCTTGAAAGATTTTTATGAACAGGTAGCGCCAACTGAACGAACGTATGAAGTACTTGAACAGATTTTGCGCAAACGGTGGAAAGAAAATCGGCGTGGGTTTGCGAATACGGCTGATGAAAAGGAATGGGGCCTCAAGGCACTCCAGATGCTAAAGTTGTACGTGCACAAGAACGATATTACAAGAAATCCGATCATGTTGGAAAATTACTACGATGCGGATCTCACTGAAGATATTAAGGTCCTGGGCCGGATTGATCGGATAGACCAGGATGCGGAGGGGCTACATGTGATTGATTATAAAACTGGAAAGTTTGATGAAGCGGAAGTGTCAGATGAACAATTAGCTATCTACGCTATGATTATTCGAGCCAACCAGACGATCCCGGTATATAAAGCTTCCTATCTCTATTTAGCGACGAATCAATGGTATAGTATCGATATCTCCGATGACTTGTTTCAGCCAATTCAAGAGGAACTCATTGCCAAAGTAAATCAGATTCGATCTGACAAGCAGTATCAGCCAAAGGTAAGTGATCGCTGCAAACACTGTGATTTTATTGAAATCTGTCCGCAGTCAAGTGAAGCCAAACGATTTATTGAACAACAGCGTTATGTCTCCAACCCCGTCTAGTATTGTCTACGATTTGGAAAGCAAGAAAACCTTTGCCGAAGTAGGCGGGGCGGATAAACAATCACAATTAGGAGTGTCCTTTCTTGGGTTATATTCCTACACGCAAAAAAAGTTCTTCAGTTTCTTTGAAAAAGATCTACCAAAACTGGAAGTCATTTTAATGACCGAAAAGCCAACCATTATTGGTTTTAATTCGATCCATTTTGATAATGCGGTGCTGCAGCCTTACTTTTCTAAGCTAAAAATAAATGATCTACCGCAAGTAGATATCTTGGCGGATATTTATCGCACCCTTGGTTTCCGCATGAAATTAGAGAGCGTAGCCCAAGCTACCTTAGGAGAAGGTAAGTCTGGCACCGGGCTGGATGCCATTCGCTATTATCGGGAAGGCAATCTCGAGGCATTGGCGAAATATTGTTTAGATGATGTACGCATCACGCGTGATGTCTATGAATATGGCTATACGCATGGATATATTTTGTATACATCCGGTGGAGAATATTTTCGCATGCCGGTGAATTGGTCAACCGAACCAACGCTCCATCAACAATTGATCGCGGCGTTTCAAAAACACCGGCAAATTCAGCTGACCTATCTCCAGCTCACGGATACCAGCCGTACCATCCTGACGATTACGCGTGCAGATATCCTTGATTTTTCAGACAAAGCAGTGACACTGTATTCCTACGACGATAACACTAAGCGGATCTGCCAGCTTGATCGAATTCTCGAGTTGACTCCGCTAGAGCAAACTTCAGCATACCAATCAAGTTTGTTTTAGGCTTCCGGACTAATCGAATACCCCGCACTGTGGCGTGCACTTGCCGAATGCTTGGGCCAAACACTTCTACCAATAGAGCGGGCGGGAGAGTTTTAAATTGGCCGACTGTATAGACGTGCATTGTGCGTAACACTTGAGCAGTGCGACGACCGATGCCGGGTAACATTTCGATAGGAACGGTACTAGACTTGGAGTAAGACATAGGTTTAGTATTTGCGAATGATCCCAAGCACACGGCCTTGAATAATGACATTGCGGACTTTGATTGGTCGATATTTCGTGTTGCGCGGTTGCAGGCGAACGTAATTTTTTTCGCGATGATATTCTTTTAAGGTGGCAGTACCGTCTTCGAGTAGGGCGACGACAATATCACCATCGGTAGCGTAATCTTGTTTCTGGACGACAACATAATCACCGTCGTCAATCAGACTCTCGATCATGGAATCGCCCTTCACTTTTAAGACATAGGCGTTTTTGTTGTCGATCATGTGGCGGGGGACAGTCAATGTTTCCGTACGATCTTCAATCGCTTCAATGGGTAAGCCGGCAGTAATTAAACCCGCAATCGGCAGCTCAGCGACACTTCCGGCTACATATGGGTCCGGGGCAGACATCTTCATATCGCGCGCTTTGCCGTAGCCACGTTCTAACATACCCATATCTTCTAGTTCAGATAAATGCTGATGAACGGTCGATAGGCTGCTTAACTTAAACTTTTGCCGGATTTCTTCCAGAGTGGGGTAGTAGCCATATCCCAGTTGAAAGGCCTGAATAAAATCGAGCAGTTGTTTTTTCTTTTTGGTCAGGGCAGTCATGTAGTCAGTGTAACCGAAGAAAAACCGAAGTCAAGCAGGCCTGTGGATAACTTCGGTTTTTCTTCGGTTTCGATAGAAATGATCTATTTTTTCCTGAAATATTTTATACCAGGAATATTTGTAAAATCGGCATCTTGAGTCCACAGAGTTGCATTCGTGAATCTAGCTGTCGCTAAGATCATACTATCCGCCATCGGTAATTTATAGTGTTTATTTAATGCGGCCGCTGTGGGAGCTAATTCAGCAGTTAAATCCACTACCGTACCAAGCCGCATATAGCTAATAGCCTGTAGGGCGGCTGTTTCACCGCGTTCGCTAAGCATTTTTTTGAAAACTTCGTAGATGCTGATCGCAGGAACTACTAACTCATCTACATTTTCAATCGCTTCGCTAAACAATCTGGCTCGGGTTGTGCCTCCTAGGTATTCTAACCAACCCGATGAATCAACCACATTGTTCATAACTCGCGATCTGGTTCACGTTCAATAGTCGTATCAATACCTTTAAACATTCCTCTGGCTTTTTTCATTGGTTCTATGGGGATTAGTTCAATGCGTTCTCCGTAAGGCATGACTTGAAATTTCATGCCACTTTTTAACGTAAGATGTGTTCGGACAGCAGCCGGGATCACAATTTGAAACTTTGGGGAAAGGGTAGTTATATTCATACGTTTTATTGATCGATCAATACTTCGTAAAACCATCATACCACTACCTGATTGTATTGTCAATCAGATAGTTTCGAGTACAATGATCTGACCTCTCAACCTGGAGCAACCAATGAGGTGCTTGTTCATTATGCTGGTCACGCTGTTCGGCGTGTCCTGCAACGACAACGACTTCCCATCCCGACCGTTCCCGCCGGATGGAGGTGATGACGACACGGTGGTCGACGATGATTCAGGTCCGGACACCGACGATGACTCCGGTGGAGATGACACCGCCACGCCGGATGAGCGTGTCGACGCCGC
>DOSP01000108.1:9039-11712 GCA_003512175.1 Candidatus Kerfeldbacteria bacterium | reverse complement strand
TTAAACGGTCCGTTGGCCTTACGCTCTGCAATCATGGCCGTCACTAATTTTTGACCAACATTTTTGATCGCGGCCAGACCGAACCGAATGCGCGGCTGATCCGCTAATGATTCCCGCACCACGGTAAAGGTTGAAAAACTTTCATTCACGTCTGGCGGCAACACGGCAATCCCCAAACTGCGCGCCTCTTGCACCTCAATGGCAATGCGATCGGAATCATCACGGTCCGAGGTGAGTAAGCTGGCCATAAATTGCGCCGGGTAATTCGCTTTGAGATAAGCCGTCTGATAGGCAATAAGCGCGTAGCCAGTCGAGTGTGACTTGTTGAACCCATAATGCGCGAATGGTTCAATAAATTCCCATAACTGCTCAGCAATGCGTTGGTCAACCTGGTTGCGCTGACAACCATCCATAAATTTTTGCTTTTGCTGATCCAGCAATTGGGGAATTTTTTTACCGACGGCTTTGATGAGCAAATAGCCTTCGCCAGCGGTGAACCCAGCCACATCACGCACCAGGGCCATCACTTGTTCTTGATACACTAAAATGCCATAGGTTTTTTCCAGAATCGGTTTTAACGTCGGCAACAGATAGGTGACTGGCCGCTTTTTATGCTTGCCTGCAATATAATCTGGAATTCGTTCCATTGGTCCCGGCCGATACAAGGCCACCATGGCGATAATATCATCAAACTCGGTTGGTTTTAATTCACGCAGATACCGCTTCATGCCGGCACTTTCCAGTTGGAAGATGCCGGTCGTTCTGCCGGCTTGCAATAACCGATAGGATGGTTTATCCGTCAACGGGAGTTGCTCGATGTCGATGGTTTCGTCCGTGGTTTTTTGAATGATCTCCAGCGTCTGTTCAATGATGGTTAAATTTTTCAAGCCAAGAAAATCCATTTTCAACAGACCGAGCTGCTCAATCGGATGCAAAGAGTATTGTGTGACAATGTCATGCTCACTGGTGGAGGCATATTGAATTGGAGTGTAATGCTGTAACGGTTCTTTGGTAATAACCACGCCACAGGCATGCGTGGAAGTGTGGCGCACGACGCCTTCAAGCTTGCGTGCCCCATCCAGCACGCGGGCAGCATCGGCATCAGAACTATACAGTTGCTTTAATTCTGGTACCGTGGTCAAGGCTTCTTCCAAACTACTAAACATTGGAATTAGTTTTGCTAACATGTCACAAAAGCCATAGGTCAAGCCTAGGGCTCGGCCCACATCACGCACCGCCGCCCGTGCCGCCATTGTTCCAAAGGTAATAATTTGAGCGACATGGCCCTTGCCGTATTTGGATTCCACATAGCGGATAACTTCGTCGCGCCGCGTATCGGCAAAGTCTAAATCGATATCGGGCATGCTAACACGTTCGGGATTTAAAAACCGTTCAAACAACAGTTCATAGCGCAGTGGATCTATATTCGTAATCCCCGCCAGATAGGCCACAATGCTGCCAGCCGCGCTCCCACGCCCAGGACCCACCACAATGTGATTCCGCTTCGCCCAGTTCACAAAATCTTGGACAATTAAGAAATATGAGGCGTAGCCAGTTTTGCTAATGACATCTAATTCGTAATCGATGCGCCGTTGCACGGCAGCCAATTGATCAGCCGCATAACGCGTGGCGATATTCGCTTGGCATAATTCTCGCAACGCCTGATCAGCGGTTTTACCTTCTGGTAGTTCGTAGTAGGGCAGTTGAATTTGGCCTAATGCAATCGTCACGTTACACCGTTCGGCAATGCGATTGGTATTTGCGATGGCTTCTGGTAACTCAGCAAACAATTCTGCCATAGCATCAGCCGACTGCAGTGAGAAGTCATCTTGGCGCATCGACAAACGATTTGTATCGGTCACCGATTTTTTGGTTTGAATGCACACCAGAATATCTTGCGCCTCAGCATCCGCTGGCGTCAGATAGTGGGCATCCGCCGTGGCCACGAGTGGGGCGCCGGTTTGCTTTTGTAAACGTACTATGGCGGCATTCACCTGGGCTTGTTCCGGGGTATGAGCGTGTTTTTGCACTTCCAGAAAGAAGTGATCTGGCCCAAAAATGGCTTGATACTGTTGAATCACCTCAGCGGCCCTAGTTTCATCGTGCTGCAAAATGGCACGTGACACTGGTCCACTCAAGCACCCGCTTAAAGCAATCAGACCAGTGTGATAGCGCTGTAACGCCGCCAGATCAACCCTTGGACGATAGTAGTAACCTTCAATGTGTGCCAAGCTCACGAGTTTGATCAGGTTGGCATAACCTTCATTGGTTTCGGCCAAGAGAATAAGATGATACGGTCGATCATCTAGCTTGGGTTGCTTGTCTTGCAGGGTACGCTGCGCAATATACAGCTCAACACCAATGATCGGTTTGAGGCCTGCCGCTTGGCAAGCCGTATAAAATTCAATCGCGCCATACAGTACGCCATGATCAGTTAAAGCGAGTGAAGAAAAACCAAGATTTTTTGCATACTCCACCAGCTCTGGAACTTTGGGGAGACCGTCCAGCAGTGAATAATGACTATGAACATGCAGATGCGTGAAGGTCATAGAGTGGTCGCATTATAACAAGTGTGCTATACTCTGGCTAATGGTCGTAAAACGAACTACAAAACGGGACTGGCCGACCGTTATGGCCCATGTAGCGTACTGGTGCGCCGCCATGGCGGTGCTG
>DOSP01000108.1:0-8963 GCA_003512175.1 Candidatus Kerfeldbacteria bacterium | reverse complement strand
GCGCCGCCATGGCGGTGCTGTTGGTGGCAGTGCAATTTTGGTTGTATGGCATCCATTACAATCGCGTCTTTGCAGATAATGTGGTGTCAGCTGTTACGCTCACCAATGGACAAACCTATTTTGGTCGGCTAGAAAAATTTGGTCCCCATACCGCGGTGCTGTTCAACGCCTACTATTTACAAGTTGGCGAAACAGATGTCACCGCCGCAGAACAAGCCGATGGCTCAAATTTGCAGCTGAAAAAATTGTCTGACGATTTTCATCAACCAAACGATTACTTAATTCTCAACCGCGAAGAGATTCTGTATTGGCAGCATCTCTCCAGCCAGTCGCCGATCATTGAGGCGATGGCAGAATATCGGAACCAGGAATAATTCGTTATTCGTCGTCCGACTTTCGGCGTTTCTTTGTGCGACCTCCGGTAAATGATTTGATCATTTCAAGAATGGTACCTACCTGTGAACTAACGGCAGCTAATGAGTCAACCGAGTCATTGACTTTTTCCTTTAACCCACGCATGGTTTCATCCAGCTCCTCCATCTTCTGACGGAAATCAGTGATCATTTCATTGCTCTGTCGCGAAATTTGGGCAATGTAGTACATGATCCAAACCAAAAAAACAGTAAACACTCCAATACAGACCGCCACGGTGATATAGAGAATATCTTGTGAAGTATCAAACATAGGTATTTTTGTTATAAAGTCAATTTGAGTTTAGTGTAGCACAATGCTACACTTCCGGCTATGGATGAGTTACAGGGTCAGGATTTGAAGATGGCCTACTGGTACAATACCCACCGCGCCCAAGTACGGACGGCGGCCTATGGGGTGGCGATTGCAGCTGTCGCGCTGTTGTGGTTGATCGTCATCATATTGTTTGTACGCGTTTTATTGGATAGATCTGCCACCAACCGGGCGATTCACGATTTAGCAGCCACCCAGGTGATTTACGATTCAATTCAGGCGCCGCAACCATTAACCATTACGGCCGTTGATGCCATCAGCCATACCACCGAATCAGTTGATGCCTATGCCATTGTGTCGAATCCCAATACCTATTATGCAGCCCGATTTACCTACACCGTGACTATCAATGGCACGGCCTACAGTTATACCGATGGGGGTGTCATGCCAAAGTCCGACACTTATATTGTGGTTAGTGGCGTGGCCGGTTCCGCCACCGCCTCGGCTGATCTCACCATTCAAGAAACAACCTGGCAACGCATTCGTGGACCACAACCCGATGCCACTTTCCTCGTGAACGATGCTGAGCTGGCCACCAATGAAATACCGATTGGCTCTACCACCGACACAACCACCACTGACAGTGATTTTGCTACTCCGGAAGATGACGAGGCCATAGACGATACTCCTGCTCCAGGTAAAACAATCTCTCAAGTGTCTGGGAGTGTCACCAATACAAGCGCCTATGGGTTTCGTCAAGTCAAGGTCACTGCCTTGGTCACTACACCGGCTGGCACCGTAGAGGGTGTTCAACAAGTGATTTTGTCCGACGTGGCGTCATTCAGCGACAGTGCCTTACTATTCAGTTGGCAACGCCGCTTTAATTTTAACGATGTGCCGAAGATCATCGTGGAGACCGATGTCTGGGATGAAACCAATTTGATCAGACCAGGAGACCTCTAGCATGAAATTGAGTGTGCACTGGCGTCCAGTCGATTGGTGGCTCCTGGCTGCTGTGCTTATTCTCATCACCGTCAGCACAGTCATTCTGTTTAGTCTCAACCAAACGAGTACTGGTTCTGATCGTTTTGAAAAACAACTGGTCTTTATCGTGATCGGCTTAGTGGTGCTGGGCATCACTAGTCAACTGAACTATCGCACCTTCCTTCAGTATGCCTATATCCATTATCTCATCTGGCTCGTCATCTTGGTGCTCGTCATCTTTTTTGGGACGACCATTCGCGGTACCACCGGCTGGTTTCAGTTTGCCGGCATCAGTCTGCAACCAGTTGAATTCGCTAAAATTGCTTTCATCTTGGCGGCAGCCCGGTTTCTGACAGATCGCAGCTTTGAGATGGAGCACTGGAAAACGGTGGTACGGTATGGAGCCTTGCTGGCTGGATACGTGGGATTCATTTTACTCCAGCCAGATTTAGGTTCAGCCGTTGTGTTGGTGGGTACGGCTACGGTGATGGGACTGGCCACCGCGGTGCGACCACGTCAACTCTGGCTGATTGGCGCCATTGCCGTGTTGTTCGGTTCCTTAAGCTGGGCGTTTATCTTGCAAGACTATCAGAAAGATCGCTTGCTGACGTTTATCGACCCGCAACGTGATCCACTGCGGTCTGGCTATAATGTCACGCAGGCGGTTATTTCGGTGGGATCAGGACAATGGTTCGGGCGCGGCCTTGGCCTTGGACCACAAAGTCAACTGCAGTTTTTGCCCGAACGTGAGACCGATTTTATTTTTGCAGTGATTGCAGAAGAACTGGGTTTTGTGGGCGCCGGAACGGTCATTGGATTATTTGCCTTTATATTGTGGCGATTGTGGCGGTCCAGCCGATTGTTGTCCGATGACAGTGCCCGCTACGTGGTGGTTGGTTACGCCGCCCTGCTCTTTGGTCAAATCCTCATTAACATTGGGATGAATATTGGCGTCATGCCGGTGACGGGCATCCCGCTACCGTTTGTCAGTGCCGGTGGTAGCTCGATGATTGCCTTACTGTTTGGTCTCGGTATTGTGTTTAACGCCCTGGCCCAAAGTAGCCGTCGTTGACGGTGGTCCATTTTTATTGTACAGTCTTGACGTATGGCTCTCACCAAAAAAGCTCTCCAGAAGCTGTTGGCTACCTGCCCGCATTGTGCTGCACCATTTGATCGGTTGGTCCGCACGACTATCACCCAGAGCCAAAAGGCTGAATTAGTGCATGTGCGTTGCGGGGCTTGCCAAGGTTCCTTACTTGCCCTACTATTTAGCACCGGGCCGTTCATAAGTTCTATCGGATTAATTAGCGATCTCAGCCGAGAAGATGTGGTCCATTTCCAAGGTAGCCAGGTGCTGGCAGAGGATGACCTGTTTGCCCTACACAATTGGTTGCAACAACCGTCCGCCGTCACTGACGTGCTGACATATGCCGTCCTCCACTCATAACTATTTATAAGTTTTAATCCTCGTTTTGTTTTATGGTTCAAGAACAGACCCTCGCGTTATCCGCCCGCACCCGTACAGTCACTGGTAAGGCTGTTGCTCAATTACGCCAGCTCGAAAAATTACCTGGTGTGGTGTATGGTCATGGTCGTGCTAATGTGAACGTTGAAGTCGACCTCGCTCAATTTGAAAAAGTGTATGCGGCTGCCGGCCGGGGTAGTTTGATTAATTTATCGATTGATAATGGTACCGTCGTCCCAGTGGTGGTGCAGGAACTGTCATTGAACAATTTGAATGATGCTATGCAGCATGTTGATTTCTACGCCGTACGCATGGATGAAGAAATTACGTCTGAAGCAAATTTAGTCTTTATCGGCGAGTCTCCAGCGGTAAAAACACTGGGTGGGACCTTCATCCACAACAAAGATCATATCACCATCAAATGTTTGCCCAGTAAACTGATTAAAGAAATTACGATTGATATTTCATCGTTAGCCACCTTTACCGATGCCATCAAAATTAAAGATCTCCATGTGCCCGAGGGAGTAAAAATTATGGACATTTCAGATGATATCGTGGCTACGGTAAACGCGCCTCGGACTGATGAAGAATTAGCCGCCTTAAACCAAACGGTGACGGAAGATGTCACGAAAGTAGAAGGCGTAGTGAAACCAACGACGGAAGAAGCGGCTGAAACAGACGCTAAGGCAGATACCAAAGCCAAGGCCGAGAAATAATCCATGGACCAGAGTCGCTCAGAAAAACTGAAGGACATCTGGTGGTCTATCCGTAGTAATCGGATCGTCAGGCCGTTAGCGTTGGTGGCGGGAGGTTTGGTGGTGGTGCTGATTGGACTCTACATTGTACTCAGTTACTACGGAAAATTGCCCTGGAGTACTGCTCGCGTGACGGTACCTGACGATCTCATCACGAACTCGACTATCCCTGCCGCGATTGATCTAAATCAACAAGTGCCACGTGCGTTAGATGGTGTACCTGTGTTATTAGTAGATAGTGATCGGTTTCCGCTGGCCGTGATGATCGAAAATTTAGTCACCATTCGACCGCAGGCTGGTTTAAGTGCTGCCGGTATTGTGTATGAAGCCTTAGCGGAAGGGGGGATTACTCGATTCCTGGCTATCTATACCACCGCGGAAGCGATTCCAACTATTGGCCCGATTCGGAGTGCGCGCACCTACTATGTTGATTGGGCTGAGGAATATGGCGGCGTCTTTGCCTATGTGGGCGGTAGCCCAGAAGCGCTAGGCCTGACGGGCTCATCTGATTATCTAACCGATTTGAACCAATTTTATAACGCTCAATATTATTACCGAGATGAAGCCATTGCGGCTCCACATAATCTATTTTCGAATTCCGAATTATTTAATTATGCGTTACGTGATCTCAGTGTAGAAACGACTCCTGGTGATTTCACCACTTGGACATTCAAACCTGAACCTCCGGCCAGCGAGTTGCCGGACCAGGTAGCACCGTTGACCATTGCGTATTCATCAGATGACTATGCTGTTGAGTGGCGCTACCAGGCCAGCTCGAACACCTATCTACGGTGGAATGGCGGGGTAGAACATAATGACGCCAATACCGCTGAACAATTACAAGCTCATAACATCATTGTGCAACGGGTAGCCACCACACTGCTCGAGCCTGCCACTGGCCGTCTGGCGATGGAGACTCTTGGACAAGGTGAAGCATTACTGTTTCAAGATGGGGAGGTGAACGTTGGGCGGTGGCTCAAAAACGACCGTGGTCAACGCACGGCCTTCCTAGATGACACCGGAGCAGAATGGCAGTATAATCCTGGCACAACCTGGATTGAAGTTGTCCCGACAGAGATATCCGTAACCTATTAACAACGTTATGACAGTGAACACAAAATTAGGCATTGTAGCTGGCGTATTGGTGGCCGGAGCTGGAGCCGTCTGGGCTGGTGTGTGGTGGAGCCTGACACAAACCGCCACGGTACCAAGCCAAACCATCGTTGAGCGCGTGACACCAGAATTAGCCGAAGCTAGTACCCAATCAATCATCACGGGTGAAGCAGCCCGTCATACGGATGGAGTGATCGTGCCCGCAGCTGAGGCGAATCGCTGGCCACTGGCCATCATGATTGAAAATGCGGCATTCGGAGGTGTCCGTCCACAATCGGGGCTGAGTGCTGCCCAAATCATTTATGAATTACCAGTGGAAGGCGGTATTACCCGTTTTCTGGCCGTGTTTGCCGGTGAACTACCTGATAAAATTGGTCCAATTCGGAGCGCCCGGGCGACGTATTTGGAGTTTGTCGCTGAATATGATGCCCTCTATGGCCATGCCGGTGGCAGCCCAGAAGCTATGGCGGCGGTCGATGGACTGACGGTGAAAGATTTATCGGCCCTGGCAGAAGATTCCAGATTCTTTTATCGCGATACAAAATTAGTGGCACCACATAATTTATTTACCACCGGAGAGCTCTTAACCAAGGCCTTGCGTGATAAACGTCTAGATCTGACTGAGCCCGACTATGAGCCCTGGTTATTCAAAGATGCTGCACCGGTCGAGGAGCTAATGGTTGACCCAGTAGAGATTGATTTTGGTTCTGGGCCACTCTATGCTATTCGCTACGACTACAACAAGAAAACCAATAGTTATGATCGCAGCAATGGGGGAGAGCTACAGACCGATGCCGTGACCGGAGATCCCTTGTCACCAACCACCGTGATTGTGCAAATTGTCCCGGCAGCTATTCCGGCGGGTGACGAGGGCCGAGTAAATTATGCGGTGACCGGCACAGGGAAAGCCTATTTTGCGATGGATGGACAAGTCATTGAAGGAACCTGGAGCAAACTTGACCGTGCTGGTCGTACGGTATTCCGTGACGCCGCTGGTAATCGGCTAGCCCTCAATCGTGGCCAAATTTGGATATCAATTGTGCCCGCCTCTGGGACTGTGGTATACTAGGCCGCAGACCTAATCTATTAATATCGTGACCCATGAAACGTTATTTTGCTCTGAGTGTACTAGGCTTAGCCACCTTAGGGGCTAGCTGTGCCTCAACAACCGGACCAACCACGGTAACCACCGATGACAACTCGGCTGAGGACATTTATTTTGAAGAAGATAGTATTGCGGTAGAAGCTGCCGATGTCTATGGAAAGGATTTAGAGATCGTCACTCGCTACCCAGACTCCATTCGCAGTTACTATTCCAGCAACGAATACGAAACCGACGTCACCTACCAAACCACGGCTTCAACCGAAGACGTCAGAACCTACTATAATGACGCTATGGCGGCCGCCGGCTGGGAAAATTCTGAAGAGGCCACTGATTACATGGAATACCTGAAAGGTGACGAAGACAATCCGGAAATTTTCACTGTCTATTTCACAAGTTACGATGATCAAGGCATTGTCGAATATGAGCTGGTCTACGAACCAGCCCTGACGGATGAGCAGTTGCAAGCCTTAGAGGAAGAGGATTTCGAATTCTAACATCATCGCATGCTGGCGCGCGGTCACCGTAGGCCAAGTACGGTATTTGGGGCTGTAGCGTTGCTGGTAGGTACGGCCGTTGGTGCTGGCATCTTTGGGTTACCCTATGTCTTCTCGCAAGCCGGTGTGGCCATTGGTATCGCCTATGTACTCGGCTTGGGCGCTGTCTTAGGGCTCGTCAATTTGGCCTATGGTGAGGTGGTCTTAAGCACCGAAGGCACTCATCAATTTACCGCCTATGTCCAACGGTATCTTGGTCAGCGCTGGCGTATCGTGGCCGTGCTGTCGTTGTGTATTGGGCTGTATGGCGCCCTGTCGGCTTATACCCTCGAAGTAAGCCATTTATTGTCTGTTCTACTGGCTCCATACGTGTCACTGAGCCAAATTCCACTCGGCCTGATCTATCTCGCTGTCGTTGGCGCAGCCTTGTTCATTGGCTTGCGCGCCATCACGCCAGTGGAAAAAATTCTAATGATCGTGATGCTCAGCCTGATTACTGGGCTCGTTGTGATTGGGATACCACGGGTTGAACCACATAACTATGTGACGGCGATATCACCGTCGGCTATTTTTTTGCCCTATGGCGTAGTGTTATTTGCCCTGTCCGCCGCATCGGCTGTGCCAGATATGAAGCGGGTATTACAACACCATTTTACTGGGCTGCGTCGAGCAATCGTCATAGGCTCAATCATTCCCGTCATTGTGTATATCGTCTTCGCTACCGTAGTGGTGGGGATCACTGGCACGGCCACTACGCCCAGTGCGGTGGAGGGGTTAGGAAGTATCTTGGGCCCAACCGCCTTGACGATTGGAGCCATTTTTGGCTGTGTCACGATGACCACCTCATTCCTGGTATCTGGCATGGTGTTGCGCGAGACCTATCAATTCGATTTCAAACTTCGCCCTTGGTTGGCATGGGTGTTGGTGATGACTCCGCCGCTGTTGTTCTTGTTGTTTCAGTGGCTTAGTTTTATTGAAATTCTCGGTATTTCTGGGGCATTGATCGGTGGGTTGGATGGGATACTGATTATGCACATGCATCAACGGTTACGGACGGTGCAGCATCGGCCTTCGGCATTTACCGTAACGCAATCTCTTGTCGTGCATGGCTTAGCGTATGCCGTATTTATTGGTGGTATTGTGTATGAAGCGTGGATCATTTTTCAACGACTATCATAAGTACCGACTGTTAGAGATGCTGCCTGGCATCATCTCACTCGGCACTCTGCTGGGAGCGGTCGTCTTCACGTTTATCTCTCCACTGACTATGGTGTATGTGATTGTAGCGTACGATTTTTACTGGATGGTGAAAGTGATCTACGTCAGTACGTTCTTAGTCATCTCATTCGTCAAATATAAACAAACTATGGCGGTGGATTGGGCCAAGCGCTGTGCCACGCTACCGGCCAGTACCGCCATTCGCCATATCATTTTTATCCCAAATGCCTCGGAAAGCTTAGAAGTGGTCGAGTCAACCTTTGCCGCCCTGGACCGCAGTCTCTTTCCCAAAGACCAGGTGAGTATTGTGTTTGCCGCCGAGCAGCGCTTCCCGACAAGTTTAGCCAATGGTCAGGCCATGCAAGCCCGCTACGGTGCCGCCTATGGGCATTTTTTGGTTACCGATCACCCCGATGGCTTACCCGACGAACTCGCCACCAAGGGAGCGAATTTGGCCTGGGCGGGGCGTCAGATTCAACAGTGGGTTGATGCGCAGCGCATCCCATATGAGCAGGTCATAGTCACGGTGCTCGATGTTGATTCCTGTATCGAAACCCAGTACCTGCACTACCTCACCTATACCTATCTGACGCACCCAGATCGACTGCATCACAGTTACCAGCCGATTCCAATGTTTAGTAATAATATTTGGGATTCACCAGCCATCATGCGGGTGGCGGCCACTGGTACCACTTTTTGGTCGATGTCCGAGCAGGTTCGGCCGGAACGGTTACTGACCTTTTCCTCGCACAGTATGCCGTGGCAAGCGTTAGTGGATGTTGGGTTTTGGCAGACCGACGTGGTATCTGACGACTCGCGTATTTTTGTACAGTGCTTACTGCACTACGATGGCCAGTACGCCGTTGTGCCACTCCATATGCCCATCTACATGGATACCGTGCTGTCCGATAACTTATGGAAGAGTCTGAAAAATTTATTCAAACAGCAGCAACGCTGGGGGTGGGGAAGCGAGAACATTCCATTTTTAATCTGGCACTTCTCGAAAAATAAAGCTATCCCACTGCGCGTGCGCTTGCGCCATATCTTCAATCAACTGGAAGGACATTGGTCATGGGGTACGGCTTCACTGATTATTTTTTTCTTAGGGTACATGCCGCTCCATTTGGCCCGTCTCGAACAAGCCA
>DOSP01000061.1 GCA_003512175.1 Candidatus Kerfeldbacteria bacterium | reverse complement strand
GAGCTTGATCCCGCTCATGGTGTCCGACCCCCAGCACCAGACGAGGAACACCTGGGCGATGAAACTGAGGGTCGCGAACAGGTAGAACTTGCGAGCGGTGGGGTTGGCGAAGATGTCCTTCATGATAATCTCCAAGCCGATGAATGGGCTTGACGCAGGCAGTAGATTGATTCCACATCTGCTGCGTAGACCTCTATAAAAATAGTAGGTCCAACCAGCAGACGTGGAGTAAGTAGCTATTCGGTTGTAAAGAGCGATGGTTACAGACGTTCTGCAACCCGTTTATTATCCCTCTAATGATGACCTTTGAGCGCCTCAAAAAGTGGATAACAGTTCACTTCGTCTTATCAACAAAATGAACGTGTCATTATACGCCTGAACTTCATGGCTGTTCAGGCCGAAACAGTGCACAACTCAAAAAAAGACCTAATGTAGGGCTTTAACGGCTTTAGTAAATTGTCGACCACGTTCAAATTCATTCATCACCGGTAACCAGGTCACGCCAGGCGATAACAGGATAATATCACCGGGGTGCGAGATATTCCAGGCGGTATGGACCGCTTGTTTCATGGTCGTCACTTCAATGCCAGGTGAAAATTCATGATTAGCGTTGCCGGGAAGCAAAATTAATTCTTTCACATGTTTCGGTATCAAGCGCCGCAGAGCAGTAAGCGATAACCGTTTGGTATTGCCTCCGGCAATCAGAATCACCTTTTTCTGGAACGAGAACAAAGCCGCAATGGTGGCATCTGGTGTGGTTGCTGTAGTGTCATTCACGAACGTACGCCCCTTATACGTACGAATAATTTCTAAGCGATTCGCTAACGGGTGGAAGGATCTGATCCGTTGCTTTAATTGTTTGTCACTGAGGCCAAAAATCTTACCTACTTGCCAGGCTGCTCCCACATTAAACCGATTATGTTCGCCCAATAATTTTGTCCCCGATATGGTATGTTCGCCAAACCATTTTATTTTTGCCAAGGTTTTGCGACTCATGGCTCGCACCCGTTGGTCGTGATGATTCAACACCGCATAGTGTTGTTTGGTTTGCCCAAGAAAAATCCGTTCTTTATCCCGCCGATACAACGCCATGTTTTTATAATAGTTCATATGATCACGCAGCATGTTTGTCACCACTGCCACAGCTAAGCCAGCATCGTGTAGATCACGCAACAGCCAACTGGATAATTCCAGTACGACGACATCGTCTGCCTTAATCTTATCCAAAAACGTCAGTGGCGAAATACCAATATTGCCGCCCACAAATGACGTCTGTAGAATATGGCCAATCAGCGCCGTAGTCGTGCTCTTGCCACGTGTCCCAGTAACACCAACAACGGTCACACCACCTGGGCCAAATCGTTCTTTCAATTCATCTAAAAAAATACCCACATCGTTGGTGGTGGGTTGAGTAAAATGTTGCTGCACTGCTGGATTACGCACAATTAGACCAGCCCGCTGCACATCGCTCGCTCGATGTCTCCCCAACACAAATTTAACATTACGGTACCGTTTCAACAGTCTAAGAGTAGTTGGATTTAATTGCTTGGCAGTTTTATGATCTGTTACAATCACCGGCCCGCCTTGTTTAGCAAAATAGAGCGCTGCAGCCGCACCGCTGCCATGCTCATATCTACCTAACCCGTAGACCAAGACTGGCTTTGACATCGTTCAATGTGTTATTCGCTATCACCTGTGCCTGGATCGCTCCACTTTCTAAGAGTGGATAAATATATTCTGTAGGATTTTCTATATATGTATCATACTGATCTTGAATGATTTTCAATTTTTCATTAATAACCTCAGCTAACCCAGCCTTAAACCGACCATACCCCTGACCTCGATAACGTTCTTCAATCTGTCTGATCGGCTCATCAGACAAAGCCGAATAAATGGTAAGTAAATTCGTTAAGGCAGGTTTATCTTTGCCCGCTTTCACTTCACTCCCTGAATCCGTGACCGCCTTTTTTATTTTTTTTGTAACAACATCTGGGCCATCAGTAAGGGCAATATACCCAAATTCTGAAGTAGCGGACTTACTCATTTTTTTTGCGGGATCATCTAAACTCATAATTCGGGCGCCCTGAGGTGCCGCAAAATATTCCGGAACGGTAAATACATTTCCATATTTATTATTGAACCGTTCAGCAAGTTCACGGGTTAATTCAATATGCTGTTTCTGATCTTCACCAACCGGCACAAATTTTGGTTGATAGAGTAAAATATCAGCTGCCATCAATACAGGGTAAGTAAATAAACCAACATTGTTATTTTTTTTGTGTTGTTTTACTTTATCTTTGTACTGGGTCATACGTTCCAATTCACCCATAGAGGCAAACGTACTTAAAATCCAAGCTAATTCTGTATGAGCTGCTACATCTGATTGTCGAAATAAAACGGTTTGGTCGTTTGCTAAACCAACAGCCCGATACAGAGCAGCTAGTGACAGAGTATTATGCTCTAAATCATCTGGATCAGGGTGAATAGTGAGGGCATGATAATCGACTATACAAAAATAACACCCAAACTTATTTTGTAGATTTAACCATTGTTTTATTGCCCCAATGTAGTTACCTAAATGCAGGGCTCCCGATGGCTGGATACCGGAAAGAATGCGTTCCATACCGCGCTATTATAGCACAGGATGATATTTGCTGTTATAGCCTAGCTGCAGGGTAATGGCCGAGAGTAAGGCAATAATCGTGAGCAAGCTTGTGCCTAAAAATACCCAGGTTTGCCAAGATAATGATTGATCATCCAATACGGTAAAATACGCCACCGGGATAGAATTACCAAAGGTATCGCCTTCGGCCACCGCCACATAGGCATAGTAATTGCCGGCTGTGAGTACCGCGGTTGGAACAATCACAGTCCAGGATCCTGTATCTGTGACAGTGGTGCTTTGTGATACTTTGGCATCGGGGATTGTAACCATAATAGTAGCCAGTGGCGTGGCGGCTTCGCCCGTAAACTGAATTTCTGTGGTGACCAGTTTGCTCCAAGATTCCAAACCAATATATTCTACCTGCTTCACCACCGTAGCCCCATCCTCCGATAACGTAATAATCTGCTCACCGTCTTGAGCGGCCGTGACACGAATAGTACCAGCCGTGTTGGCGGAAACCAAGAACGGAAGGGCAAAGACTATAGCTAAAAAAGAAAGTCTAGGCATAATTCACGTCAGCTCGTTTGCGTCGTAAGTGAATGACAATGGCAATGAGTAATGCCACGACGGCGACAACGACGTTGACTATGATCAGCCACGACGTATTGGATAGTTTCCGCTTGTGATTGATGACAAATTTTGCCACTTCCACCTGTTCGGACCGAGTGCCGTTTACCTCCAGCGCGGCGAAAGCGGTATGATCACCGGCAGTGAGTAATTCCGCCGGCACGGTCATGGTCCATTGGCCATTGCTTTCCACTTGAGCAATCTTCACTACTGGGGCAGAGAAGAAGGTGACTAACACGTAGGCCGGTTGGGTCTTCACGCTATCCGGTAGCGAAACGGTACCACTGACTAAGACGTATGTGGTATCGGTGCTGGTTGGTTCTACTCCCCGTAACCAATCGACCAATGAAATCTCTGTGGTCTTTGTAATCACTCGTACCGCACCTGCACTTACCACGGTGTTAGCTCCGGGAATAATATCTAAGGTGGTCGCAGTGGAAATTTGGTTTGTTAACGTTTGATCAAGATCCGCTTCTGCCTCTACTAACTGATGGGTCAATAATGGGTAGTCAAAACTCTCTGTACCGGTTTGCTCATAGATGGCACGGGCTTGTTCTTGGACATACGTTTCAATGCCGGTGAGATTCGACCAAATATTATCGGTTGAGCTACAATCGGTCCCGGCTAAGGCTTCAGCCAAATCATCAATGGCATCGTCGTCACTATCATTGTTCAATGGATCACAGCCACGATCAATTTCTTCGCCATCCAATAATCCATCATTATCCGAATCAGCATCGGTTGGATCTGTACCGTAATCACGCTGTTCATTATCCGATAGACCATCATCATCGCTATCAAAATCAGTTGGACTGGTTTGTGCAATGACCTCGGCTCCATCCAGCACTTGATCACTGTCTGTATCCGCTACTCGGGGATCAGTTTCTAGGGCATATTCTTGTGGATCGGTTAGTCCATCCTCATCCCCATCAGCGGTCAGGGGGTCACTGCCAAAGGTCACTTCATCACCGTCGTACATGATATCGTCATCTGTATCGGGATCATTTACGTCAGTACCATAATCTGGCTCTTCGATATCAGCTAATCCATCTTTGTCGGTATCAATCAACTTCGCGCTTTTGCCATCTGTTGGATCAGTTCCATCTTCTACTTCCTGGGCATCAGTCACACCATCACCATCACTGTCTGGATTCGCCGGGTCGGTTCCAATGACCTCTTCAATGTCGTCAGATAAACCATCACCATCTTGGTCAACAACGGCTGTATCATCTGGGTCAGTGGGATCAGTACCATTGGTGACCTCTTCACCATCGATTAACCCGTCACCATCACTATCTGGGTTGGTTGGATCAGTGCCGATGGCATCTTCAATATCGTCCGTCAGGCCATCACTGTCCTGATCCGGGGCAGGGACATCTGTTTGGTCGGCTGGATCAGTGCCATCAATGACTTCTGCAGCATCATCAACGCCATCACCATCACTATCTGGATTAGTAGGATCAGTGCCGATGGTATCTTCAATATCATCAGCTATACCATCACCATCTGCATCCGGCAGTGTACCACTATCTGGGTTGGTTGGGTCGGTGCTATCGACTACTTCCGTTGCATCAGGGATACCATCACCGTCGCTATCTGGGTTAGTAGGATCAGTGCCGATGGCATCTTCAATATCGTCAGCGATGCCATCACCATCTTCATCTGGCAAGTTATGACTATCGGGGTTAGTGGGATCCGTGCCATCAGTGACTTCTTTTTCATCAGGGATACCATCACCGTCGCTATCGGGTTTTTCAGGATCGGTGCCTATTTTATCTTCAATGACATCGCTCAGACCATCATCATCTGTGTCCGGTTCGGGTTCTGGCACAATGCCACCATCTTCATCTGGTACATCGGGTGACGTCTTATCTGTATCTTCATCTCCTATTTCGTGACCAATCGAGCCTTCATCGATCAAAACCACCTTTGGTATAATTGAAAAGGTAAATTCAACTTTATCTGATGGTATGTTTAATTTGTTGCGATTGCGTAGTTGAACGGTATAGGTGCCAACTTCGGTATACCATTCACTTAAATCAATGGTGCGCTCACCACCACTATATTCAGCGGAGTACAGCCGAGTACCAGCGCTATCCATTAATTCAACGACATGATCATCCGGACCAATCACTTGCAAAGTTGGGGCGGTGGTGTCGGCAGAATTGTTATCTGGGGAAATCACTGCTGGAACGACTGGGCGATAGCTGCGATACACCAAGTAATTTTTTTGATTAACTACGTTACCAGCTAGATTACGTTCAATGACGGTCACTGTGGTACTACCAAATGGCAAAGTGGTGAGTTTGAGTTTAAACACCCAACTGTTGCCTGTCACGGTTGCCAGCATTGGGCCATTAATTTGTGGAATGTGCAGTTCAATCGTATTGCCTGTGCCGACCAAACCGGCAAACGTAGGCTGCCCATTAAAGATAATACGTTTATAGAAATTGGCCGAACGGGTGTCGGTGGTAATGGTATTGTTCGGCGCCAGATCACTCACGAGTACTGATCGCGAAATGCTGCCACCACGCGCATCAACTAACCGAACCGTGTATTCCCCTAGCCCCGGAACGTGAAATGGTGGCTGACAAGAACCAATGCCATCCGTCATCACCGCTGTACAATGCATCACTTCATTACCCGAGACATCATCAAGATAGACAGTCACGCTTGGGGCTTTAGACGCTACAATAAATTCCTCCGGCATGCGATAAAACACATCGGTGCTGGGATAAATTAATTGTGGGACATCCAATAACGTAAAGGTAAAACGTTTGGCTAAGTCGTCGTTATTGAGATAGGTCTTATCATCTTTAATGACACCTGAGTATACTGCATACGTCTTTTCTAAAGAGAGCTGTTGCTTTTTGACTAGAAATTTGGCTTGTCCGGCCGCATTAAAAGCTTTCTTCTTATTGACAATGGCGGCAGCTTTCTTTTTGGCTTCTCGAAGGACAAAGTGCAACCGATAATCCCCTAAGCGATCTTTAGTGTCCGTAAATACAAAAGTTAAATCGCCATACGGTAGCTGTGCTGTGGTTGTGCCATCTCCAATCACGGTAGTACTTTCACCAATGGTGTTTATCTTCACTGTTTGTGACACTTTGTCAGCATAGGCTGGCAACGTTGAACCAAAGCTTTCTGCTTCCGTAGTAAATGATTTAATGGCTGATTCACTGAAATTAACCGTGTACTCTGCATCGGCCGACAGCACTTTATAATAATAGGTCGTATTCGCTTCTAGATTTGTTAAAGTCACTTCATGATTGGTCACTTCCGTGTCATCTCGTTCGGCATCGGTCAGGTTATCTTCGGCTGTGCCATAGTCTACCTTGCTGGTACTGGCCACATTTGTTGTCCAACTAATCGTCGCAGATGATTTATTTAACACCGTAGCTGTGACATCACTAATTTCAATAGCCTCTTGGGGTTGTTCGGCCGAGATAAATGGTGAGGTTCCAGAATCAGCCGTACTCACTGTTAAATACACATCTGTATTATCAGCCAAAGTACTCAGACTGGCGCTCCAATTGCCATCTGTATCAACTGACGCGCTATCAATAAAGCTGACATTCGTAGCAGCATCATCTCTTCCATAGATATCAACCACACCACCGGGTGAAGCGGTGCCCTCAAGTTTAGTGTCCGTATGGAGAGTAATGGTTGGTGCATCAATGGGCGCCGTTCCATTATATTTCAGCATGACTGTTGTATCGGCATTATCAGTGGTATTACCGCGCAATAGTGTTATTGTTGCACTACTGCCAACCGATACATCCGTTGTATTATTGACAAACGTATTACCGGAATTTTCGGTCGATAAGCTATTCCCAATGACGGTACCAGCGGTTGAACCGAAGAGTTCGAAGGCATTACCAGGAATGTTGGAAATAGTATTCCCAGTAAAGGTATTATCAATTGAATCGGTTACTTCAAAGCCACCAACATTGAGGCTTTGACCATCAATAGTATTGTCAGAAATGGTATTAGTGTTACTGCCATTCTGCATAATCATGATGGTAGCATCACTCACTGTAATGGTATTACCAGAGATGATACCATTAGTGGCGGCATCAAGCATGAAGTTTGTCCCAGTGCTTGTTGCATCATCATCGGTTAAGGTGTTGTCGGAAATATTTGTGGCGGCTGAACTTGCTAATGAAGCAAACTGGTCAGCTTTTACAATATTATTAATAAAGACAGTTTCATCAGCACTTGAAGTAGCTAATGCAGCGTTCACACCGCTGACGGAGATATCATTACCATCGATGCGCGTATAATCCGCGCTTGTAATAAAGATACCACCAACAGAATCTACAATTGTATTGGCTGAACCGGAACCATCCCCACTCACGCCAATGCCAATCGAAGTGCCACCGTTAATGCGCATGGCGTAATCTGCAGCACCAGTAATGGTATTACCAAAAATTTTATGTAATGTTCCACCTTCAACCGTAATGGCTGGACCATCATCATCCGTAAAGGTATTTGCGCTTATGATGTGGATGTCCCCATCAACAATAATACTGCCATTTGAACCAATCATCCCGAAGGTGTTGTCGTCAATGGTGACATTGGCAGATTCGGCAGCTAATTCTATCCCTTTGGCTGTAGGTAAATTACCGGCCTGACCATCCACTCCAATTTTATTGTCTCGAACAACCAAATTGTTTGAAGTGTCTTCTACTAGGATGGCCGTAGAATCAATATCGTAAATTGTATTCGTTTGAATGGTATTGTTGGCGGCAGCTTGCCGTACATCTACACCATTTTGCAAGCTTCTGATCGTACCAGTCCGAATAGTGGTGTTGGTTGAACCAGACAGTAAGATGCCTGTACCACCGTTCGCACCACCATCAATCACTGGTGCATCAACCAACGTACCATCCACCTGACCAATCAACATGGTTTCGCGGTTATTCTTCATCACTAGCCCATGTAAGGAGACATCATCACCCTGCACATTGACAGCCGATTTACATTTGCGAATCTCTAGAGCCTGAACCGACACAGTATCGGCGTTGATACTTAAGGCAAAATCAAATGATTGATTATCGTTGCAATCAAGAATGATGCTGCGAGAAGTAGTGATGATACTGACTTGATTATCCACAATACTTAACGTTGAACCCAGCGTTATGATCATGTCACTGCTGAAATCAATGATGTCGCCTACATTTGCAACTTCTACCGCTTCACGTAACGTACAGTCGCCAGGTGCAGCCGCACAGGAGCCATCATTATCATCACCACTACTATTAACCGTGAGCGTGGCAGCGTAGACTGGTCGATTAAATTGTTCAGGATAAATAATTTGCACCGATGCCGTCACGAAAGCAATTGTACAAGCCAACACCAAAGAATAGGCTAAGGTGCCGAAGCGAACGTTATGTTGAGTGCGACAGTGATCAAGATAAGAAGCCCTATAGCCGGCATCCGTTAATTCATGCACGGTTTGGAAGCTGCGGTGCGATGGAAGGAATAATAAAGCTAAGACGTGAACAAAGCCGAGCCAAATGTGTTGTAATAGCCCAAAAACGGATGTCATCACACATCATCATAGCAAAAAAATGATGATAAGTCAATACCGTTACACCTCAATCACCACCGGCAATATCATTGGCCGACGTTGGGTTTTTTGAAACAAGAACTGCCCGATGTCATCCCGCAATTTATTCTTCAATAACTGCGGATTAACCGCCCCGACATCACCATGTTTACGATCCGTAATGCGTTTCACGCGTTCACGGGTTTCATCTATAAGATGTTTGGCATCCTTCATATACACGAAGCCGCGAGAAATAATGTCTGGCACGCCAATCAGTTGACCCGTTTGGGTTTTAATCGTAACGATGATCACACACATACCATCTTCACTCATCAATTGCCGATCGCGCAACACCACTTCTTGCACATCGCCCACGCCCAAGCCATCCACCATCACATAATCTGATGGGATTTTTTCATTGGTCAAGCGGCCTTCGCCACCAGAGAATTCCATCATCTGACCATTGGTCGTTACGAAGACATTTTCCTCTGGCCATTTCAATGATAGAGCCACTTCTTTCGATGCTTCTAACAAGAACCGATTCCCCTCCACCGGCACAATGTATTTTGGATTCAGTAATCGGAACAATAATTTTAAATCTTCGGCCTTAGCGTGACCACCGGCGTGAACGTCCATCATTTCGTAGTGAATCACTTTGGCGCCTTCCTTCAATAAGGTATCTTTCAAGCGCTGTACGGTACGTTCGTTACCGGGAATCACCGAAGACGAGAAGATAACGGTATCCCCTTTTTGAATCCGGAAGAAGCGATGCTCGCGTGTGGCAATGCGCATCAGAGCGGCATTACTTTCCCCTTGGGCACCAGTGCACATCACTGTTACTTTATCATCCGGCAACCGCACGGCCTCTTGCGGTGTAATAATGGTTTTTGGATTCACTTTCAAATAGCCAAGCTCACGGGCAATCTCAATGTTACTCTTCATGCTAAACCCTTCCACCACAATTTTGCGACCATATTTTTCTGAGGTCCAGATCACCTGCTGCAACCGATTGAGCAAGGAAGCGAACGTTCCCACAATCATTCGGCCAGTGGCTTTGCGGAATATGTCATCAAGCGTTATACCAATAACGCTTTCCGAAATCTGATGGCCAGGGGAAGGCGCGTTGGTTGAGTCTGACAGCAGAGCCAAGACCCCTTGCTTACCAAGATTAGCAATCTTGGCGAAATCGGTTACTTCATCCATTATCGGCATCAAGTCAAACTTGAAATCGCCCGTATGCACTAACGTACCTTCGGGTGTATGGACAATAATACCCACACAATCAGGAATATTATGATTCACGCGAAAAAATTCCACGGCAAAGACGCCCAACTGGAGCGGTTGTTCCACATTGATTTCGCGCAGATCAATTTTACCTTTATCGGGAAAATCTTCTTGGCGCTTCATGATAATCCCATTTGTTAGTTTCGTACCGTAAATGGGAGGATGGTGCAAAATTGGAGAAAGATGCGGAATACCTCCGATATGATCGTAGTGGCCATGGGTAATAATAATGGCCTTGAGGTCTTTTTCTCGACCTTTTAAATACGCTACGTTCGGAATAATGTAATCAATACCCGGCATGTCTTCTTCGGGAAATTGCAAACCACAATCAATCAGAATGACATCTTTGCCATATTCGATCAGAGTCATGTTACGTCCGACTTCTTCAACGCCACCCACAATGGCGACTCGTAATTTATGTTTCCCTACCCCCATCTGCGGTGTAGTAAACTGTGGTTTTTGAATTACTCGCCTGCCTCCATTCGCCCGATTCACGGTGCGTTGGATGCTGCGAAATTTGCGCTGCGGCTGCATCATAAGATATTAGTTTTTAATCCGGTCAGTTTTAATATGCCAATTGAGAATATCGGCAAACCGATCAGACGGTAATGAAATATATTGCGAATCAACACCTTTGACAGCCTTATTCATGGCATAGGTGTAATAAGGATTATAGAGAAAGATGGCTGGAATTTCTTCCGCTAAGATATTTTGGAAATGGAAGTACTTCAAACGACGTTGTTCCTCATCACTGGTTTTGCGCGCCGTTTCTAAGAGGTCGTCAATGTTTTTTTGATAAAACACCGCCAAGGCTAAGCCGGGATGCTCCATTTGGGTTGAATGCCAAAAGGCGTATGGATCAGGATCACTGCCGATGATTGCGCCGAAGAGCAAGGCTTCATAATCACGCGGCTTCACAATTTGTTCTTGGATATCAGCCGGCTCATAGACATTCACATTGAGTTTAATACCCATGGCCGCCCAATTATCTTGTAACACTTGCAAGGTGGCTAAAAATTCTGGCAAATTCACTGTGGCAATACCAAATTCTAATACCTGATCATCTTTCTTGCGAAACTGTTCACCTTCTGAGAGCACCCAACCAGCCTCTTCTAAAATTTGTTTGCCCTGTTCCAAATCAAAACCATACTTTTCCACTTCCGGATTATACCCCAGGTAGCCGGGTAAAACAGGTGTATAGAGCAATTCACCTTCACCATCCAAGGCATCATTAATAATGGTGGTGCGATCTACTCCCCACACCAAAGCCTGGCGCACTGCATCTTCCGATAACACATCGGAGTGTTCTTGATTGAAGAAAATGGCTGTGTACTGAGGTAATTGTAAGCGATGATACGCTAAGGTGCGCGTGTCTTTCTGCAAAGCGGTTTTTTGTTCTGGGGCAATAAAGGCTAAGCCATCAACCTGTTTTTGTTGCAGGGCACTGAGAGCAGATTCTTGGTCAGAATAGAAATAAAAGGTTAGTCTTTCCAAATAAGGTTTGGCACCATAATAGCCTTCATAGGGAATAAGCTGATAGGATTTCAAAACGCCGGAAGCATCTTTAACCAGCGAGCCAAACATAAATGGACCAGAACCAATTGGCCGAGTATTGTATTCCGATAAGGTAATATTCTGTGGAGAAATTTTATAGGCATCGTACCAAATATGTTCCGGCAAAATACCGAAGGTTAAACTGGATAAGAATGGAGCAAACGGCTCCTCTAATGTGAGGGTGACGGTGTATTCATCAACCTTTGCGGCAGTCACGCCACGCAAGGTTGTTTCCAATGGGCTTTGGTAGTTGGGATCTTGAATAGCCTGGATGGTGAATAAAATGTCACTGGCCGTGAGCGGTTGGCCATCATGCCAAGTGGCATCACGTCGAATATAGAAGGTATAGGTGAGCTGGTCTTCAGAAATGGAGTAATCACTCACTAAATCTGGTTGCAGCGTTTGGGCTTTGCTTAAACGAAATAAACTCGAGAACATCAATCGAGTTAAATCCATGTCGACATCGTTGGTTTGGGAAAAAACGGGATTAATATATTGTGGATGACCAACAATCGCTTCGGTATATTCACCACCTGTCGCCGCCACTACATGCGTATTAGAAAGATAGGCATACACCACGATAAAACCACCAGCCAATAAAAACACTAATGAACTCACCAAGACAACGATACGCTGCTTGGCAGTTAACAAATCATTGATGTAACGAAGTTGGGCTCGCGTTGGCAGCTTACGCTTGGCAACACCGAGCACCAACTGTGATTGGCGGTCTTCAGCCATTCAAACAATTACTAAAAACTAAACTAAATAAGAAACGATGCGATACCTAATCCAATGAACAATGTAGACAAAACGATAGTAGCGTTAAAGATGACTTTTTCTGGACCACGGCGGGTAGTGAACACGCTATCTCCACCACCAAAACTGGAACCAAGACCAACCCCTTTTTGTTGTAACAGAACGGCTCCAATCAGCAGAACAACTACGGTTAATTGAGCAATCGAGATAATCAGGGACAGATTCATACAAAGCGAAGGTTATACTAACGCCTGGCTCCCATTATGTCAAACCTTCTCCGCCCTTCGGGCACCTCCTCCTTTTCAGGAGAAGGCGAAAATATATGGTGTAGTATACCTATCATAGACATCTTTTTTTTATTATTTTACCTGACATTAGGTTTTATTTAGTGTTTCATCCAGAAAAAATATAAACCTGTTTGACCGCGTCATGGGTTGTCAGTAGGATACCCTTAATGAATACGCAATGTACCAACTGTAACAAAACATTCATGATTGATACGCGCGATAAAGCGTATTACGCCATGATGGGGGTTCCGACACCTACCTTTTGTCCAAGTTGTCGACTGCAGCGACGATTAGCTTGGCGGAATGAACGCAACTTTTACTCGCGTCAGTGTGACTTGTGTAAAAATCCAATTATTACTGTGTATGCGCCCGATGCACAAAAAACGGTCTATTGTTACAAATGTTGGTGGAGTGACCAATGGGATGCAACTGACTACGCCCGCGATATTGACTGGGCAAAACCATTCTTCCCACAGTTTGCTGCACTGCGTGCTGCTGTGCCTGCCCTAGCCTTAATGAATGATAATGGTGCCCAAAGTGAGAATTGCGAATATACCTACGATTTTTCCCGTGGTAAAAATGCCTATCTCATTATCTCATCCTGGTTTGTCGAAAATTCAATGTATGGATATCAGGTGAATCGAGTAAAGGATGTATACGATTGTTATTTCGTGTTTGATTCTGAATTAATTTATGAGGGTATTGCCGTAGAAAAATCGTACGGATGTGCTTATGTGATGAATACAAAGGCTTGTCGCGATATTATCTTTGGATACGACTTACAAAATTGTTCTGATTGTATCTTGTCAGCCGGCCTACGTAATAAACAGTACTGTATTTGGAATCAACAATATACCCAGGCTGAATATGAGCAAAAGAAAAAAGACTTACAGCTAGATAACCAAGAAGCGATCGAGAAACTTAAAATAGAGTTTAAGCATTTTTTACTGAAAGTTCCCCGTCGCTTTGCCAATTTAGTAAAATGCGAAAACTCAACGGGTGATTATTTACTGAATTCAGCGAACACTGACGATTCGTATCTATTTAATGCGTTAGTGAATTGTCGGTTCTGTACCAATGGCGATGGCGCCAAAGACTGCTATGATATTATCAATTCCGGTAATCCAGAATTATGTTACGATTCTGTCACACCCGATGATTCATACAATAACTTATTTACAATCTACTGTTGGAAATCACAATTTATTTCCTACAGCGAGAACTGCCATTCCTCTAAAGAATTATTTGGCTGTGTCGGTCTGAAGAAAGGCCACTATGCTATTTTCAATAAAACATACAATGAAGCTGACTACAAAAAGATTAAAGCGAAATTGATTGAACACATGAAGACAACTGGTGAATATGGCGAATTTTTTCCAATCACGGCTAGTCCGTTTGCCTATAATGAATCCGCTGCACAGGAATCATTTCCACTGACTCATGATCGAGCTCAGGCACAAGGTTACCGCTGGAAAACCGATTTGCC
>DOSP01000098.1:2587-8738 GCA_003512175.1 Candidatus Kerfeldbacteria bacterium | reverse complement strand
TGGGGAGCCGTCGTCTCAACCAGGATGTTACTCCTAGGAAACGACGGCTCGAGGTGAAAAGAGCAGAAAAGAGCGGGAAGGCGCCGAGCCAGGAAAAAGCTTGGAACATGGTGGACAGCAATGTTGAGCACCAGGAGCTGTTACCATATTCCGACAGTAGTGGTTTCTCGGCTACGAATGGCACTATTGTAGCCAAGCCCCACGACTGTTTTGAAAGAACATCCTGTACTCGGCGCCCGAAAAGTGAACCGCCGTTCCAACCGTAGTGCAGGACTAGGGATTGGAGAAATACTCATGCATCTTGCACTAGCACTGACCCATTTCAGTGCGCGGCAGAACGGCGGCTCAAGGCGGAGAACACTGAAGGGGAGAGCCGTCGTCTCGACCGGATATTGGCTGATGCACTCGGGGGGTGTAATGCCTCAAACCAATTTTTAGTGGCCCCATGAACGGGCTCCGGGAAACGGCGGCTCAAGGCCGTGGTAAACAAAAAAGACCACAAGGTCATTATTCCCGAAAACGTTTCGATGTACCGTCTATACAGCAAGTCGAAGGGAACAAAGACCTAGTGGTCCTTTTGTTTTGAGCTTTGGTAAGGGAGAACTGCCTTGCTCCCGGACAATATTATATGTCCCTAAAATTTAAAGAACGGCATCAGCGTAAGAGAAAACTCAAGATTTGTCAAGGGCGAGCGTGCGCCTGATGAATTCTAACGATAATCCAATAATGGCAGCGCGTTCACCAGTAACCGATTGCACAAATCCCCGCTCTTCGATTTCTTCAATGGCTATTGAGCCACCTTTATCTAAAGGATTTTTTTCATCAACATACTGTTCCACTTGTTCCCGGGTGAGCGGTTGAAAATGAATGACCGCTTTACGTACATCGGTGATGATTTGACCAGTAACAGCATGGACAACGCTGGTGCCTGTCCAAATGTACATGGCTCGACCAGAATAACGAAAAATAGTGTCGACGGCATCTTGCCGTGATACTGGTTTCCCTAAAAACTTTCCGTCTAATTCCCCCGCCACGTCAGCTGTAATAATAAGAGTATCGGTATCTACATACTTCAATAATAGCGCTTTGGCCTTCGCTTCAGAAACCACTTGAACTGTTTCAGCGACAGTCGACTGATGAAAGGCAGTTTCATCAATGCCCGGATCATCCACAGCAAACGGCATATTTAATTGCTCGAACAATTGCCGTTTATACGGTGAGGTAGAGCCTAGCACCAGTTGCATAGCTTATGGCAACCGCTGCAATTGCGAAAAATCCAACTCGCTAATCAATTGGTGCATGGCGCAGTGACAGGCGGCATTGTCTGGCGTGACACACAGGGTCGCATCAATCAGCAAATCATGTTGCAGGGCTTGTGGTAGATAATAAAAATAGGCATTCCACGCCGCTGGGTTGGATTGATCCACCGGTTCTTCTTCATACATACTCATAAACACTTGCTGACAGCGTTGGCACTGAAGCAGTTGCGCTGACCGATTTGTGTAGGTGGTGCGTGCTGGTATGCAAAATTCGATCAACCGATCAACGGCATCCACGGCATGACAATAGGGACAAGTGGTTACTGTTGTTGTCATAATACATCGCGGATAATCTCATCAAAACTATACACCACTTTGGCAAAATCGGCGAACTGTTCTGGTCGAAAATTCTGATCGGGCCAAACATAGACAAATACTCCAGCGGCTGCCGCACTTTGGGCACCCGCCAAAGAATCTTCGATAGCTACAGCTTCCTCTGGCTTAATGTGCATCGTTTGTAAGGTATGTGTATATGGCTCTGGGTGTGGTTTTGGATAGGTAATATCTTCCCGAGTGGTACGCTGGCTAAAATAATGATCAATCTGATGATGTCGCAAAGCTCGTTCCACTACTTTGGCAGGAGAACTACTGACAATGGCTAGTTGATAACGCGGTGATAATTGTTCAATGGCTTGGCGCACACCGGCTTTAAGTGGTAAACCAACGTCTAAAATATACTGCTCGATTCGCCTAGTGACTTCATCACGTGCTTTGATCACATCAAACTTTTTTTTTGTCACAGCAATAACCACGCGAAAACAATCTTCCCAGGTTAAGCCCGGCACAATGACGGCGTTAATTTTATCTTGCACCGCAAAGGGAATATGCTGTTCCCACATCCATTTACTAAACACCTCTTCATACACCCGTTCGCTTTCAACAATGGTGCCATCAAAATCGAACAGGATGGCCTGTAACTCGATCTCCTTCATTCGGATTGACCAATAAACATTAAATCGTCCAGGGCACTATCGCCAAAATGATCAATCGCTAAATGGGCATCGGCATAGGTACTGAGACCCAACCAATCAGTGGAACGAATAGCAATCACTTTTAAGCCAGCCGCGCGGGCGGCTGTGATGCCCACATCGGTATTTTCAAACGCCAGAACATCTTGGGTAGGAAGATCTAACAAACTGGCTCCATAGGTGTATCCATCTGGCGCTGGTTTCGGCAGCACTACGTGATCGGCATGCACTACCTGGTCAAAGTATTCTCGAAAGCCAAAGCCATCCAGCACATGCTCGACATAGTCTTTTTCCGAATTAGTGACAATACCCATCGGCACTCGCTGATCTTTTAAGAATTCTAAAAAACTAATGATCCCCTCCACCACACTAATTTCGGTGGCTGGAGTAGCTAAGGTGATCTCTACTTTCCGTTGATAAACTTGCTCGAAGGTGTCTTCTGGTAAACGTAATTTAGCGGCAATGTCGGTATACATTTTGCGAAAATTACCTTGATAGGGCACGGGTTCTCCGATTGAATCCATATCGTAGCCGTAATCTAACAACGCCTGTTTCCAAGCAACGTAGTGTAACTCTTCGCTATCGATTAATGTACCATCTAAATCGAATAAAATACCTTTGAACGGTTGGCGTAGTGCTTCGGGTAAAAAATCAGTCATAACTTTAGCAGTGTAGCGATTTTTTCAAAACTGTCTAGATCATTCCCAAAAAAGACTGTTTCAAACCCGGCCTGTTTTGCCTCCGCTACCGCATCTAACGAATCATCAATCACTATACAGTCGGCTGGTTGAACAGTATACGCCTTGGCCACTGCTCGATAACATTCTGGGTCTGGTTTAATCCGTGTCACTTTGTCACTGCCAATCACCACGGGAAAATAGCTATCGAGACCATGTTCCTGAAGAAATGTTTCAATGGTGCTACTTTGGGTACTTGATGCCACACCACAATGCACCGCCTGCGCGTTTAACAGTTCCACAAACTCACGTAACCCGGCAGTGGGCTGACTGGTCAACGGGTTATAAATGACTCCATAAAAATCGAAGATGACGACTTGCATAAGGTTATAGTATCACTACCCCTTCCTGTATAGGAAGGGGTGCACCGAGGTTGCCGAGCGGCGGGGAAGGTGTAAACTGTTTTCATGCAGCAGACCTGCCAACACTGCCACCAACCCTTCGAGATTGACGCGGTCGACCAGGATTTTTATAAACGAATGGGTGTACCACCACCCACCTTCTGCTGGCGTTGCCGGATGCAACGACGTATGGCCTTTCGTAACGAACGCAAGCTGTATCCAAGCACCTGCACCAAAACTGACAAACCAATTATCACCATCTTCGACCCCGCCAGTCACTATGTAGTCTATGATCGCGATACGTGGTGGCAAGATGACTGGTCCGCGCTTGAGTTCGGACAAAACTATGATTGGAACACGCCCTTCTTCACCCAGTGGCGGGAATTATTCAAACGCGTACCACACCCGGCCGTGTTTAATAATAAATGTACCAACAGTGCGTATTGCAACCATGTAGGTGACATGAATAATTGTTATCTGGTATTTGCCACTTGGACCGCCGAGAACGTTTCATACAGTCATCAAGTACAACGGTGTCGTGATTCATTCGACATTTCTGCCGGTAGTGAAAGTGAGTTGGTTTATGAAATCATTGGCGGTGACCGCTTATACAATGTACAATTTGCCCAAGACTGTGCCCAAGTGCGTAATAGCCAGTTGCTGTATGATTGCCGTAACGTGCATGATTGTTTTGGTTGTACCAATTTACGTAACAAGTCATTCTGTCTTTTTAACGAACAGTTAGATGAAGCCACGTACCGTCAAAAAGTAGCAGCTCTAGATACCGGCAGCTATACACAACTACAATCACTCAAACAACAACTAGCCGATCTAAAGTTGAAAGCTTTA
The DNA here is from genome assembly GCA_003512175.1 of Candidatus Kerfeldbacteria bacterium. Taxonomy (GTDB): domain Bacteria; phylum Patescibacteriota; class Patescibacteriia; order UBA9570; family UBA9570; genus UBA9570. The sequence goes on along the minus strand of DOSP01000098.1, from coordinate 4,524 downwards.
CACCGTTTTGCGCACACCATTGACTCGGCAGGTTCTACCGGTGAAAATATTGTGGGTGTAAGTAACAGCCAATATATTTTTGATGGTAAAAAAGATATTGCGGATTGTCGTTACCTAGCGAATGCACTGCAATTGACAGACTCACGTGATGGTTACGGCATCGGCGCCCATGCTGACCAACTATACGAAGGCGTGGATTTTGGTGTAGATGGTTCACACCTGGCGTTTGGCGTGGTGGTGTGGGGCGGACGTGACGTATTTTACAGCTACAACTGCAACAACTGTACGGATTGTTTTGGCTGCATCGGTCTACGTAATGCCCACTATTGTATCTTGAACAAACAATATACCAAAGAGGAATATGAACAGTTACTACCCAAGATCATTCAACAGATGAATGACCAACCGTATGTAGATACTAAAGGTAGAATCTACCGTTATGGTGAATTCTTTCCTACCGAACTATCTCCCTTTGCTTATAATGAGACGGTGGCGCAAGAACACTTTCCCCTGACTCAATCGGAAGTGATGGCAGAAGGTTGGCGTTGGAAAGTAGATGATACGACTGATAAAACTTACACGATCATAGCGGAACAATTACCTGACCATATTAAAGATACTAATGATGACATCACACAACAAGTCATCCAGTGTTTACATAAGGGCCAGTGTAACCAACAATGCACTCAAGTTTATAAACTACTACCAAAAGAGTTTGAATATTTACAAACCAGGAATATAGCGTTGCCTAGATTATGTTCGAACTGTCGTCACTTTGAACGCTTAGCCCAAAAATTGCCCAACAATTTATGGCCGGGTCATTGTAGCCGTTGTTCTGCTCCATTTATGACTCCTTACGCGCCGGATCGTCCAGAAACTATTTACTGTGCACAGTGTTACCAGGCAGAGGTTACTTAGCCGCCATCGCCTCACCAGGCGCACTTGATAAGGTAGTACTATAGGCATCAATTACTTTACCCAGACGTTGGTAGGCAATATCTGCATCCGCTTCAAGTTGAGGCAATTGCGCATCAATTTCGGCAATGGCCCGGAACACCTCTAATGAAACAGTTCCATCCGCTTGCTGCAATTGGGCTTCTAGCTTGTGTCGTCGGCCTAATAGCATCGTTTCAAGATCAGTAGCATCATGGTACGCCGTATGGACTTCATGCATATAGTAATCCAATTTATCCATTGCTCGTTGACGCTTGGTTGCAGCCTCGGCATATTTTTCGTAGGCGTCCTGTTCCTTTGCCAAGGCAGCATCGCTGGTTTGCATCTGCTCGGCGGTGGGATGACGCCCGTGCTCGGCTTTTGTAGCTGCGATGTAGGCATCATGGGCAATGCGTAATTGTTCTGTGGCCACATCAGCCTGCTGCAAAATATCAGTCAACTCTTTCCAGTTGATTGTTTCCGGTTCTCGTAACCGTTGTTCTGGTCTCTCTTTGGCGTCTGGTGTGCGCTCAGTAAAGTGAATTGATCCATCCATATATCCTATTCGTTAATCGCGTACACATACCCGTCATCCGAGGCAAAATACAATGTGCCGTCAGCTCCAAGAGCTGGTGCGGCTTCGGCAAGAGCGTCACCGGTGGCATAGGACCACAGTAATGTGCCGTCTTTTTTTAACGCATACATCTTGCCATCCATGGCGCCAAAGTACACTGCACCAGCTTTATCTACCACAGGAAAACTTGGTAAACCATAGGTGCCTTCACCATTTGGACCAGTGGCATATGACCATTTGGTTTCATGTGTATCAGGGTCAATGGCATAAATGATTCCCTCGGAGTTACCAATATAGATGGTACCATCAGCCGCAATGGCTGGCGTAATGATGCCGGCGATATCGTCAGCTGCTTGCACCGTCTGTTCGCCATCGTCACCACCGGGCGGTTCATCACCACCACCTTCTTCTCCACCGCCATCCGTGTTTG
>DOSP01000098.1:1236-2510 GCA_003512175.1 Candidatus Kerfeldbacteria bacterium | reverse complement strand
CACCGCCATCCGTGTTTGGTCCAGCTGCCCAAGCTAACGTGCCATCTTTATTCAGTACATAAAGAGTTGGAGCTGAAGCCACATAAATTAACCCATTGGCATCAATGGCGGGCGAACCAGATCGTTCTGATCCAGTGTCGTATTTCCATTTCAGTGTACCATTTGACTTAAAGGCATAGACATATGGGTCTGATCCGGCATGCGCATCCCCTGCGCCTAAGTAAATAACACCGTTATGGCCAATGCTGGCTGGATACGATACTGCTCCAGCGGTGAGATATTTCCATTTGAGTTTACCGTTTGGTTTCACGGCATAAAAATATCCATCCCAGCTCCCCTGATAAATTACGCCGTCTGGACCAATGGTAGGGCCGAATAAAGTGCTATCACCCATCTTGTATGACCATTGTCGCGCACCAGTCTTAGTAGATAATGCAATCAGTTTATTATTGCCAGCCATGTACACTGTTTTTCCGTCTTCAGATAACGCTGGGCCTTGCACGTTCAAATATTTCTTTGACCACTTCACATTGCCATTTTTTTTGACGGCATAAATTTTGGTTGGGCTACCAATATAAGCAATGCCGTCACCGCCAATCGCGATACTGGTTGGTGGTGGACTACCATCTTCACCGCTGGCCGCTTTGATCTTCCATTTGAGTGTGCCACTGCGCGGCCCTTTTACATCAGCGTAGCCGGTATGTTGGGCATTCCCATGAAACATCTGCCAGTCTGGAGTAATCTCTTCGGCAAACACAATAGGGCTCGTCACAAGGAAGCTAAGTGACAGCAGTAGGAGATGTTTTTTCATTTTGTTTAGGATTTAATCCTTAAATAGCTCAATAGCTACGATACGACTCCTTCATTATACTACTAAAAATAGAATTTGTCAAGATGGATTGTACCCTGAGCGTTGTGGATGGCTGGTGAATAACCGAACTGTTGACAGCCAAAACCTGATGTAGTACCATAGCAAAGCTATATGAAAAATTACTTCACCATCTCTAGTGTAAAACACGGCTAATCCTGCCCCACTAATTTGGTGAAGCGACTGGCCGCCACGAGCGGCTTTTTTCAACTCATAGCGTATTCCAGACCTTTGACAATTGAAGCGAGGAAGTAAGTAGGCCCACCAACTCGAGAGAGTGAGGTGGGTGATGTAATGTAGATTAAGAGAACATACCGACAATATGTCGGGATGATATAAGGGCAAATGGTGGATGCCTTGACACAAAACGGCGATGAAGGACGTAGCAGCCTGCGATAAGCTTCGG
>DOSP01000098.1:927-1124 GCA_003512175.1 Candidatus Kerfeldbacteria bacterium | reverse complement strand
CCGGAGATGTCCGAATGGGGCAACCCTATTGAGTAAACCTCAATAAATTTAATCTGAATACATAGGATTAAGTAGCGTACCTAGGGAATTGAAACATCTTAGTACCTAGAGGAATAGAAAACAACGTCTGTGTAAACAGACCATTCCGTCAGTAGTGGCGAACGAACGCGGAGCAGCCCAAACCTAGAGAGTTTTTT
>DOSP01000098.1:0-812 GCA_003512175.1 Candidatus Kerfeldbacteria bacterium | reverse complement strand
AATAAACTTTCATAGGGGTAGTAGGAAGTTTTATGCGTAAGCAAGTAGTGAATCTTCAATAGCAGAATAGGATGGAAAGCCTAGCCAGAGCGGGTGATAGCCCCGTATGCAAAATTGGTGTTCTCTACCGGAACTTTCCTGAGTAGGATGGAGCACGTGAAATTCCATCTGAATTTGCCGGGACTATCCGGTAAGGCTAAATACGTTTTGTGATCGATAGTGAACAAGTACCGCGAGGGAAAGGTGAAAAGCACCCCGGTGAGGGGGATGAAATAGTATCTGAAACCATTTGTCTACAACCAACGGAAGTCCGCAAGGACAACCGTGTGCCTATTGAAGAATGAGCCAACGAGTTTATGTGTGTTGCAAGTTTAAGGCCGACAGGCCGAAGGCGTAGTGAAAGCGAGCATTAACCTGCGTTCAGCAGCACATATAAGACCCGAAGCCGGGTGACCTATCCATGGACAGGATGAACTTTGTCGAAAGATGAAGGGAGGTCCGAACTGACCAGCCGTGCAACACTGGCGGATGAGCTGTGGATAGCGGAGAAATTCCAATCGAACCCGGCGATAGCTGGTTCTCGTCGAGATAGCTTTTGGGCTAGCCTCGCAAACTACCTTCCAGGGGTAGAGCACTGAATGGGTTGAGGCGGTTCGCCGTACTCGACCTAACCAAACTCCGAATACTGGAAGAGACTATTGCGGGAGTCAGACCGTGGGGGCTAAGCTCCACTGGTCGAAAGGGGAACAGCCCAGACCGTCATTTAAGGTCCCTAAATCATAGCTAAGTGTAAAAGGTGGTATCGTGACTTA
>DOSP01000107.1 GCA_003512175.1 Candidatus Kerfeldbacteria bacterium | reverse complement strand
ATGAACAAAAAAAATGCCGGCCTAGCCCGGACGTTTCAGCGCGCTCTGTGGGAAGCTATTGCCTTAGGCGCTGATGTGATTGTGAATACCGATGGTGATAACCATTATGATCAATCAAAAATTGGGTCATTGATTGAACCAATTTTGGCGAATCGCGCCGATATCGTGATTGGGTCGCGCAAGCTATTGCAAACCAAACATCGCGTATGGAATAAACTGGGTAGTTTAGTGATGACTAAGTGGGCGGGTCTGCCAAAATATGATGTTTCGACCGGTTTTCGTGCCTATAGCCGTGAAGCCGCCTTGAAGTTAGGAGTCTATTCCACTCATACCTATGTCCATACCACCTTGTTGTCGGCACAGGATCAAGGTTTAACAATGTTGGAATTACCCATTGCTGATCGCAAAGTGGATCGTCCATCGCGCTTAATCAAAAATGTTCCCAGTCATATTTGGAAAGCGGGTTGGAATATCGTTCGTAATATCGTCATTTTTCGGCCATTACGCTTTTTTGGGTTGATTGGCATAAGCCTGACACTGATTGGTTTAATCCCGATCGGTCGGTTCATTTATTTGTATATGACCGGCAGTGGCGAAGGCCATCTCCAATCCATTGTGATAGGGGCGATGTGCATTATTTTAGGATACGTTAATGTGGTACTTGGTTTGCTCGGCTCTGCCATCGGCTGGCATCGCAAAGTCAGTGAAGATATTTTATATCGAGTCAAAAAAATGGAATTACAAAAACCAAATAACCCACACACATAAAGTGTGAGGTTATTTTCCGTATGCGTATTCTCTTTATTACTCGCAAGTATCCGCCAGCCATCGGCGGGATGGAAACATTTAGTTACGGCCTGACCCAGGCGCTCGGTGATCAGTGCACCGTATTGAACTTGAAAAAACCGTGGTGTAAGTGGCAGCACTATGACGTGATCCACATAGGTGATGGGGTCCTGGCTGGTTTGGGTGTCGTTCTAAAAAAGCTCTTTCGGAAACCAGTGGTGATTACGGTACACGGCCTGGATGTGACGTATCGGCCAGGTTGGTATCAACGGTATATTCGATGGGCGCTACCAAAACTGGATGCAGTGGTGTGCGTTAGTTCGGCCACAGCTGACCAAGTCAAACAACGCATCCAATCGCAACGTCTCGAAATAATTCCTAATGGAGTTGATGTTGAGCAGTGGCCAGTTAACCAAGAGATTGGTAAAAATCGGTGCCTGTTATTTGTCGGGCGATTAGTGCCACGGAAAGGATGCGCCTGGTTTGTGGAACATGTCTTACCGCAACTCACTGATATTCATCTCCATATTGTTGGAACAGGACCAGAGTTACCTCACATTCAGGCACTGGTGAAGCAATTAAAGTTAGATGACCGTGTTCGTTTTCACGGTCAGGTATCAGCTGGTGATTTACGTAAGCATTATACGAATGCGCAAGCCTTGATCATGCCAAATATCGTCATTCTTGGCGACATGGAGGGCTTTGGTTTTGTGGCCGTGGAAGCGGGTGCTTGTGGTCTTCCCGTGATTGCCACAGACCTCGAAGGCATTCGTTCAGCCGTGATTGACGGACAGACCGGATTTCTGGTAGAATCCGGGAACGTGGCAGCGTGGGTGGCAGCTGTTCAGCGCATTCTGACTACCCCATTATCTGCTCAAGACATTCGTTCGCGAGTACAACAACACTACAGTTGGAACCAAGTTAAACGACACTATCAAACTATTTATCAATCAATCACAGTGTATGGCAAATCTCACGATATCCGATAAGTTGATGGCCGATTTACAAGCCATTGTGTCGCAGAGTAAAGAATTCGCCGATGTGTCGGCGTACGCCAGTTATATTTTGGAGCAGGTGGTTGTCAAGAAACAGCAGTCAGCTCCAGCCGCCGCCGCTCCCACAGCCTATTCCAAAGAAGACGAAGATAAAATTCGCGAACGTTTAAAGAATCTCGGTTACCTTGATTAGGTATGTTAGTCAATCGGGTATTACGAGAGGTGGATGCCCAACACTGGCGAGATCGGGCGGGTAGTTTGCGTCAAATCGTCATTGACGAGGAATTAATTAAAGACGTGAAGAATATCGCTCGGGGAGTGTATAGTCCATTGGTTGGCTTTATGACCGAGCCGGATTTTAACCGGGTGATTCATGAAATGAAATTAGCTGATGGGACGGTGTGGCCCATTCCGTTTGTGCTCACAGTAGATGAAGCTGTCGCCAATGATATTACGATCGGTGAAGCAGTCATGTTGGTCGCGGCAGATCATACGCCGGTGGCGCTGTTAGCGGTGGAAGATAAATATACCTTTGATGAGCGAGAAGCGGCCCAACTTATTTTCGGTACGACCGATGAAGCGCACCCTGGGGTGAAGCTGTTGTATGACGGCGCAGCTTGGGTATTAGGTGGGCCAATTGAGTTGTTAGATAATTCTAAGGAACCGTATAATCATTATAACTTGGATCCACAAGAGACACGTTTTCTTTTTCAAGAGAAGGGTTGGAAAACAGTGGTTGGCTTTCAAACCCGCAACGCTCCACATCGAGCCCATGAGTATTTGCAACGGATTGGTCTGGAAGTGACTGACGGATTGTTTATTAATCCGGTGATTGGCAAGAAGAAGGCCGGCGATTTTACGGATGATGCCATTTTAGCCGCTTACACCTACATGATTACAGACGTTTTTCCAAAAAATAGAGCCGTCCTGTCCATTTTACCGTTGCAAATGCGTTATGCCGGGCCACGGGAAGCGATTTTACACGCGATTATTCGTCGGAATTTTGGCTGCACCCATTTTATTGTGGGGCGAGATCATGCCGGAGTCGGGAAATACTATGGCACGTATGCCGCCCAAGAGATTTTTGACACCATTGAAGATATTGGTATTACGATTTTGAAGTTAGAAAATAGCTTCCATTGTAAACGATGTGAAACGGTAACCACGGCAAAATCGTGCGCCCAT
>DOSP01000092.1 GCA_003512175.1 Candidatus Kerfeldbacteria bacterium | reverse complement strand
GTGTATGGTGATATTGGCTAACGGTAAATCGGCAATGGTTTTGCAGAAATCGCGCACGTGTACTTGCTTGTAACTGATTCTCGTTTTTACAGATACTGGCAGATCTTTACCCACTGCAGCAATCACCGCCTCAATCACAGCCTTGCAGCGCCCTAAATCTCCGAGCAAGGCACAGCCACCGCCGTTTTTGGCTACTTTCGGTGCGGGGCAGCCAAAGTTAATATCCACGCCGTCGAAACCCAATGCTTTTACCCGTAGAGCGGCTTCATGAAATAATTCCGGATCAGAGCCAAACAGTTGAGCAATAATCGGATGTTCAGTGTCATCATACGCCAGCAGTTGTTCCGATTTTTCACCCCCGTAGTGCATGCCATCAATTGACACAAATTCAGGAAACAGCAGATCCGAACCAAACCGTTGCACAATTTGCCGATACGCCTTATTGGTGATGCCACTCATCGGCGCCAAATACACCAATGGCTTGGGCAGCTCTTGCCAGATATTTTTCATATTGAAAATACGCGCGGGCCGGTTGGGGTATCTTCAACTTGATAACCTTGTTTCGCAATTTTCTGACGCAACTCATCAGCCGTTGCCCACTCCTTGGCTTGACGAGCCGTTTCTCGAGCGGTCACTAGTTCAATCACTTCTGGAGGAACTTCGATCGGTGGTTGATTGAGATGTAATCCCAATACCTTGTCCATTTCCAAAATAGTAGCTAATTTTTTGCCCGCTTCCATGTTGGATCGTGCCATGGTCCATAGTACCGCCAGGGCTTGGGGCATATTGAGATCATCATTGATGGCTTGGGTAAATTGCTCCATGACAACGGTATCAATTTCCGTAGGTTTCTCCCACATGAGCACTTGGTGACGTAAAGTCTGCAAGGTGTGTTGAGCGCCGGTTAATGCTTCGAAAGTAAAATTTAATTTTGAACGATAGTGTGCATTCAGGCAGAAGTAACGATAGGTCAGTGGATCATATCCCTTATCTTTCAATGTCTGCAATGTGAGAAAATTTCCCTTAGATTTTCCCATGCGGTCATCATTGGTCAGTAAAAACTCGCCATGCAACCAATAGTTCACAGTCTGGTGACCCAGCACACCCTCATTCTGGGCAATTTCATTAGTGTGATGTACTTGAATATGGTCGATGCCGCCACAATGGATATCGAAGTGATCACCTAAATATTTTAAACTCATGGCGGAACATTCAATGTGCCAGCCAGGAAAACCGACACCCCAGGGTGAATTCCACTCCATCTGGCGCTTAGAATTTTTTGGAGAAAACTTCCATAACGCAAAATCAGTATTATTTTTCTTCTCACCCATTTCAACGCGACTGCCAGCCTCTAATCCAGCGACATCTAATCGTGCCAGTTTGCCATAATCATTTAATTTGCCAGTATCAAAATAAATACCATCACTAGTTTGGTAGGTAAACCCATTAGCTTGCAGTTTTAAGATGATATCAATTTGCTCCTGAATATGATCGGTGGCCTTACAGGTTAAGGTTGGTTCGAGCAAATTCAAATCACGCGCATCCTGAAAAAATGCGTCGGTATAAAACTGGGCGATATCCCACACTGATTTTTTTTCTCGAGCCGCACCCTGTTCCATCTTATCTTCACCGGCGTCCGCATCATCGGTCAGATGACCAACGTCAGTGATATTCATAACATGATTAACTGTATACTCATTGAACTGCAACACGCGCCGCAAGATATCTTCAAAAATATAGGTACGAAGATTACCAATGTGTGCATAGTTGTATACAGTGGGGCCACAGGTATAGAGTCCAACCTTCATATCATGTAGCGGTTGGAAGGGTTCAGTGGTTCGAGTAAGAGTGTTGTACAACTTCAGCATACCTTACAGCAGTCGTTTGCGCTTGATATAGAGCAAGGTAGCCAACATGGCCAAAAAAGTGAAACCCGTGAAGATGAAAAAATCTTCTGGAAAACCGGAGAAAGGAATAAAATCGGCATTCATACCAAACAAACTGGCCACCACGCCGGCCGGTAACATGATCGCCGAAAAAATCGTTAGAGTTTTAATCACCTCATTAATGCGATAGGAAATCAGCGATTGGTTCGTTTCGTGCAACGCTTCAATCGATTCCTTGAATGATTCGAGTTGATTCCAAATTTCTTGAGTGTAATCGCGCAAGTCATCAAAATAGTCTTCAAATTTATCATCCAATTTAAAACCAGAGTCATCATCTTCCGTAGGGGAGGTGGGTTTATAGAGGCGAGTCAAGGTTTGGCGATGAGGTTGAATGATGCGACGCATATCAGAGATATTGTGTCGGGTCACCAAAATTTCTTGCAGAAGACTTTGTTGGCCGGTGCTGAAAATTTTCTCTTCAATCCGATCAATGGCCAAATCCACCTGATCCAAAATGGGGTAACAGTATTGAAACAACCGTTGCAAAATTTTATAGAGCAGATATTGGGGTGAATTGGCCATATAGGTTTGCCTGGCCTGCTCCGACGCTTCACACAGTTGGAACATATCCACAAAGGTAGGCACATCACCCCGGTGAATGGTGATGAGGTAATCTTTGCCTAAGAAGAAATCAATTTCACCCGAATGGATCGAGTTGGTTTTGCGGGCCAGTAGGGGAAACAGCAGAATCATGAAGACATAATTGGGATATTTATCGATTTTGGATCGATGCGTTGTGGCCACAATATCTTCATAATCCAATACATGAAAGCTAAAGGCCGTTTTTAAATATTGCAGGGCTTCCTTTGTGGGTTGCTCAATATTAATCCAGCGGATACCGTTCAGTTCCAAGATTTCGATGTTTTCCGGAATTACCTGGTTTGTCATCCGTCTAAGTTTAGCAAAAAAATCCCTTGAAGTAAAGCCCGATTTGTGGTATAGTATTCCCATGCCTGAAGTGAAAGAACATCTGGCGCCGCATGGTGTTGAACAACCTGTCGTTGCGCCGGATACCAAACCAAAACCAGAACAGATCAAACCCACTGAGCAAGCCTTCGAGGAATACAAGCAGGTGGATGAGCAATCACCGGATGAATCACCCTACGTCATCAAGCAAGCTAGCCGTCCGCAGGTAGATGAGGTGATGACGGATGATGTTGGTAAATCGCCGCTGCAAATTAAAGTGGAAGAGGTCATGGCCAACGGTTTGGATGCCAGTTATCAATCTATGACGCCAGACCAGCAGGCCAAGTTTCGCAAAAAGGGTGAAGAAGTAGCCAAGGCTATTGAAGATCTCACCACTCGGTTAAAACTGACAGCGCGCAAAGTATTGCATCTGTTGCGCTCCTGGTTAAAAATGATTCCTGGTATCAACAAGTTCTTTTTAGAACAAGAAACTAAATTAAAAACCGACGAAATCATGAAGTTAGGCAGAGCGGAGATGCTTAAACGCCGACAGCCATGATTTGGGATTTTTTACTAAGATATCCCATTGTGTTGTTTAGCCTGTATGTGGTTGGTGCCAGCGTGGCGCTGATTGTATTGATCGTCTTGCTCCGCCGCTATACCCGTAATGCGGTGCATCGGTCAGACAGCATGAAGCGCGCGGTGCTGATGATTCGTGTACCAAAGGAAGATTTGAAAGAAAAACAGCAGGGGGATAATCCATCTTTCCGCAAACAAACCGAAGAACAGCGTATTGATATTGCCGAGGCCTTCTATACCGCCATTAGTCAAACCCCACACGGCAGTTGGTGGGAGGAATTTTGGTTTGGGCGGAATGATCACTTTAGTTTTGAGATTGTGGCTGACAAGGATCAGCTGATTACGTTTTTTGCGACAATGCCGTATCACTTACGCACCTACTTCGAACAACAGTTTCAGGCGCAGTACGATTCAGCCGTGATTGATGAGGTGGAAGATTATAATGTGTTTGAACCAAATGGGGTGGTGGTGGCCTCGCGCTTAAGCTTAAAGAAACCGGAAGAATTTCCGCTGCTCATTTACAATAAGCTGGAAGTGGACCCGATGAGTGCGCTGACCAACGTGCTGTCAAAATTTGAGAAGCATGAAGGTGCGGCTGTCCAATTTGTCATCCGGCCGGCACGCCATCACTGGGCCCGCAAA
>DOSP01000043.1 GCA_003512175.1 Candidatus Kerfeldbacteria bacterium | reverse complement strand
CGCCGGAAGGCAGTGTGACGGTGGGTGTGGAACAGCAAGGCGACCAGGCGCACTTTTACACTAAAGATACCGGTGTAGGAATTGAACCAGGTGAATCTGATCATCTGTTTGAAAAGTTTGTCCGCGGTACGGGGATTGCGCGCGTGCAACCGAATGGGTCTGGGTTAGGATTATATATCGTGAAGAAGATCACCGAAGCGCATAACGGGAAAGCGTGGGTGGAAAGCGCCGGGCCGAATAAAGGCTCGAGTTTTCATGTGTTGCTGCCGGTGAAGCAGGCGGTGACCGTTGAAAAAAAGTGAAAAAATAGCAGCTACACGAGGTTGTTTTTTTTGTAAAACTATGCTAAAATGGCGATATGCAACGATCAAAGCGGACCAGTCTAAAGTTCAAACCCCGCCAAACCTTGTTTTGGGATGTGAATCCGAAAACGATCGATCCACACAAGCACGCTAAATATGTGATTGAACGCATTTTAGAATTTGGTAAAGATGATGAGGTGCGGTGGATGGTGCATTATTATTCACCACGCCAAATTAAAAAGGTGGTTCAGACATCCCGCGGAGTCTTACATGATAAAACGAAAGCGTTATGGCAGCTCATTTATCCATGAAGCGGGTGGCACTATCTGAGCTTCACCTCACGGCTTTACCTCGATCAACTCAACAAGCGTTTTTGCAAGCCAGTACCTGGCGTTTTTTGTTACGTACAGACTGGTACCTGGCTGGTGGCACAGCTCTCGCCCTGCAAGTTGGTCATCGTAAGTCTGTCGATTTAGATTTCTTTTTACCGAAAAAGAATTTTCAAATCGATACACTGGAGCGTAACTTGTTTGTCACGAAACGTTGGACAACATCATTTCGTGAAGCCGGTACACTGTATGGCGAATTCATGAACGCCAAGATGAGTTTTATTGCCTATCCGTTTTTCCAACCGTCACCTCAACGTTTAAGCTACGGCTCAATTCGTTTGTTGTTACCTAACGATATTGCGGCCATGAAAATCATCGCCATCAGTCAGCGCGGCCGGAAACGTGATTTTATTGATTTGTACTGGTATTGTCAGCATAGTGAAAAGCTTTCCGACGTCATTGATCGTTCTTTGCGACAGTATCCTGGTCAGGAAGATAATCTTAATCATATCTTACGCAGCTTAGTCTATTTTCATGATGCCGAAGAGGATCCGATGCCAGATATGTACTTCACCGCCAGTTGGCAAACCGTTAAGTCATTTTTTAAGCGCGAAGTGCCAACGGTGACAAGAAAGGTCTATAACATATAAAAATAGCGCCGTCTCCACAAAGTTATGCACAATTGAGTTGAAGTAATGACGACAGGATGAAACTGTCGTTTTTTAGCTGGCGACGGCGCTAAAAGACCCTGTACGAAACTTGGTCTTCTTCTTATGCTGGAAACAGTTACAGCAGAGGCAAGGGTGGATGTAACATTTCTTTTCCTCATCATACATTTTATGGAAAAAATCATTGATACCATAGGTATCATCGGTGCAGTTATCTTGCTGCTATTCCTCGGTCTGATCGCCTGGTATGTTTGGTTTGGACCAGGGATTGAAGTAGGCCCAACCTTTCCCAGAGACCCACAAGGTGTATTTACTCAACCTCCAATAATATCCACTAAACGGAACGAAACTAACGTCCAATGGGCTATTTCAGTTTCGTGTAGCATTAATGAAATTGAATTTCAGCAAGAAGGTAAAGCTATAGAGGATAGCAATAGTTGGGGAGGAGGAACTGCCGATTGTGTAGAAGAAAAAGATGAATTTACCTGCCAAGCGGATTTGACAGATCGCGGATTATTAAGAGGCGTAACGTACCATTTACAAGCTCATCATTATCAATGTACCAATGGTGCACAATATGTCAGTGAGGTAGTGAAATTTGTTTTCTAGTAGCTAATGTTCAGAATGTATCGATGAACAAAACTATGTCAGTACCGTTACAACTTTGCTAGTAGAATGATAAGTAGAAAAGTGCTATAATCCCGCCATGCCACACGCCTTGGTGATCATGGACGGTTGGGGGATTGCGCCAAAACAAAAAGGCAACGCTATTACCGCCGCCCGCACACCGCATTTGGATAAATTGCGCCAAGGTTTTTCGTATACGGAACTAGACGCTTCCGGTCAAGCCGTCGGTTTACCGGAGGGTCAAGATGGGAATTCCGAAGCCGGGCACATGAACATTGGCGCTGGCCGGATTGTGCCACAAGAAGCTTTACTGATTAACCATCACATCAGCACCGGCACATTTTTCAAAAATCCGGCTTTTTTGAAATGCATTCAACACGCCAAGAAGCAGAAATCTAAATTGCACCTGATGGGCATGTTGGCCAATCGCATGAGCGCCCATGCCTATCCGGATCATCTGGAAGCGTTGTTGGTGTTATGCAAGAAAAAGGGGATCAGGCCGTATCTTCATTTATTTACCGATGGCCGAGACGCGCCGCCACATGAAGCCGTCAATTTACTGAAACATCTGCAAGATCATTTCCTGGATGGAGAAGTGATTGCTACCATTATGGGTCGCTCTTTCGCCATGGAGCGCAACAAACGTTGGGAGATCACCGAGCAAGCTTACGATTGTTTAGTGCTGGGCCGAGGTGAACGCGCCGATACCGCCGAAGCCGCTATTACCCGTTCCTATAACCGCAACGAGACCGATGAATTTATCAAACCGCATGTCATGGATGAAGCTGGCTTAATTGGTGATAACGATGCCGTGATCTTTTTTAATTTGCGATCTGATCGGGCTCGACAGATTACGAAAAGTTTTGTGCAAACCAATGATTTCAATCAACGTAACCCCGGCGCCTTCCAACGCAAAAAGGTGTTACACAATCTGGAGTTTATCTCCATGACCGATTTTGGCCCCGATCTCGACAGCATTGTGTCGGCCTTTCCATCGCCCGATCTACTTGGCACGTTACCGTCGGCACTCAATCCATTACGACAATTGTATATCGCTGAAAGTGAAAAGTACGCCCACGTCACGTACTTCTTGAATGGCGGTACCGACCATCCAGTGAATGGCGAGGTCTGGCAGAAAATTCCATCACCGGCTAATCCTGATTACAGCCAGACTCCGGACATGAGCGCAGCGAATATTGTCGATTACGTGATTGATCAAGTGCAAAAGAAAAATTTTGACATCTACGTATTGAACTTCGCCAACGCCGATATGCTTGGTCACACCGGTAAGTTTGAGGCTACAGTGGAAGCCATCGAAGCGATTGATGATCAAATTGGCCGGTTATGGCAAGCGCTGCATGAGGCGGATCCACACTCCGTGCTGTGTATTACGGCTGACCATGGTAATGCCGAAGAAATGATCAACATCCAAACCAAAGAACTGGATACCGAACATTCCATGAACAAAGTGCCGCTCATTATCACTCGCCCGAATCTGAAATTGCGTACTGATGGGGGGTTATCCAATGTGGCGCCAACCCTGTTGAAATTGTTAGGCTTAAAGCAACCTAAACAGATGACGGCTGAACCACTATGTTAGGGCAAGGCTGGCCGGTAGTGTTGCTGGTGTTCGATGGTTTCGGTATTTCTGCCCCATCCCGCGGTAATGCCGTGACGTTATCCTATATGCCGAACTTTAATCAGCTGCTCCGGCAGTATCCCGCTATTACCTTACAAGCCTCCGGTGAAGTGGTGGGGCTACCCTGGGGCGAAATGGGCAACTCGGAAGTGGGACATATGAACATTGGTGGTGGGAAAGTGGTCTACCAAAGTTTACCGTATATCAACAAAACCATTTTCGATGGCTCATTCTATGAAAACGCCGCTTTCGCCGAAGCCATCAATCACGTGAAACAAAATAATTCCACCCTGCACATCATGGGGTTGGTCAGTGATGGGGGCATTCATAGTTCACAAAATCATCTGTACGCTTTACTTGAGCTGTGTCAGAAACAGCAGGTGCACAGCGTGGCGATTCATGCATTTCTGGATGGTCGTGACACACCGCACAACGCCGCCATGCATTATATTCAACAACTGCAGCAGCGGGTGCAAGCCTTACCCTTCGCCAAAATTGCCAGTTTGGCTGGACGCTATTGGGCGATGGATCGTGATAACCATTGGGAGCGTATTGAAGCCGCCTATACTGCCATTGCCCAGGGCGTAGCAAAATTCACAGCGACTGATGCTGCCCAAGCCATTGCCGCTTCGTACCAGCGCAGTGTGTTTGATGAGGAACTAGAACCTACCGTCATCGTCGGAGCAGACGGCAAACCAGTGGCGACTGTGCACGATAACGACGCTATAATCTTTTTCAACTTCCGAGCCGATCGGGCGCGGCAAATGACCAAGGCGTTTGTCTTGCCGACCTTTACCAAATTTAATCGGGCTCAGTATTTTCATAATCTACCGTTTGTGACAATGATGGAATATGAACGCAACTTGCCGGTGAAGATTGCGTTTATCCCGGATCATGTGGCGAACCCGGTCGCAAAAGTAGTGTCTGATGCCGGCATGACGCAATTGCATGTGGCGGAAACGGAAAAATATGCCCACGTCACTTTCTTTTTAAACGGTGGTTTGGAAGATGCCTTTCCCGGAGAGGAACGGGTGATGATCCCATCACCGCGGGTGTCTAGTTATGCGGAAGTACCAGACATGAGTGCTGGCGGAGTGCGGGATGCGGTCACTCAAGGGATTCAATCTGGGAAATATCATTTTATTGTGGCGAACTTTGCCAATGCCGATATGGTTGGCCACACCGGAAATCTTGAAGCGGCCAAGCGCGCGATGGAATGTCTGGATCGTAATTTGGGGGATATCGTGGCCACCGTCTTACAATGTGATGCCACATTGGTGATTACGGCTGATCATGGCAATGTTGAGGAGATGTACAATCTGCAAACCGGTGAAATTGATAAAGAGCATTCCACTAACCCCGTACCGTTTTTAATTATCGGTAAACGCTGGGCAGAAGTGAAACCGCTCTGGCCGGAGATTCCAATGAATGATTTATCGCAACTGCAACCGATGGGTGTACTATCCGATGTCGCGCCAACAATTTTGCGATTGCTTGGTCTGCCGTTGCCGCCGGATATGTCGGCGAGAAGTTTGATTCAATAAATATTGCATGAAAATACCGAGACAAATAATTCTATTCATACTCCTGCTGATTATCCTAACAGCTCTATCAATAATAATTGGCACCAGCTTGTATTACCAAAACTTTAAACTAACAACTCCAAGCGTGGCTGATGAAAATGCTAAAATTTCTGCCAACCAAGCTACTGAGATGCCAGTTTTTGTTGGGCTTTACGGTTCAGATATTAAAGAAATTCAATGGAACAGCAATGACTACGAACTACGTGCATATCAATATTTTACCGAGATTGAAAATACAGTAGATCCTGCTTCGGAATTCATACTTGTATCTGAGAAATCAGACAGCATTGGGATGACACATGTTAAATTCCAGCAACATGTGCAGGATGTTCCAGTTTATGGTGCAGAGATGGTTTTTCATTTTAGACAGAATGGCTCGCTTTCTTCGGTAAACGGTGCATATCTTCGAAATTTATCCACTGTGGTAACCACACCTCAAATCTCAAAAGATGAAGTTTTTGCTATAGCCAAAAAAGTTAGTCAGGCTAGTGAGACAGGATTTACAAATGAACATTTAATCATCTACAGCGAAGCATTTTTTAGCCGCAAACCAGATGTAACTAGGTTGGTTTGGGAATTTTCATCAACATCATCCGGCATTAATCCAACTTATACATACCGTGTCGATGCCAATACCGGTGAGTTGGTCAAGCGGATAAGCAATTTCATTAACTGACAATTTCCGTGCGGTTTTAGGTTGAGTACAATTAGATTCTACCGAACGCGCCTCCCGCCTCAGCGACGGCGCTGGTTTGACTTTGGGGGTAGGCGTGATAGGCTAGGTGTATGAAAAAAATATTACTTTGCGTGTTTATTGCGATCTTCTTCCTAATCATCGTTGTGGTTGCATTATTTTATTTCTCTTCGGTCCCAATGGCAGTACGACAGGCGGTTGAAAAAGATATTTTTCATGAAGAAATTCGTCGCTGTATTTCTTCAAGTGGCATTGAATATAATGCGCTACCAGTTCTTAATTCTGATAGTTCTGTCATTTATTATAATTCGTCTGGAGATGTGTTTTGTACAGAGGGTGGCGAGGCGTCATATACAGGTAAGGAGAATCAATGTAAAAAGGTGATATGTTTTCCAATTTACGGAAAATAACTGCATATGTATTTTTTGCTTTAGCAAGTACTACTACGTTGGCGTATGCTTCAGAGGAGGCGTCGTCTGAAAAATTAGAAAACAACTATCTAGTACAATATGATCAGTCGATAAGGAAGACAGGGAATTTATACAATTCAACTAATACTCCTTTTTCTATCCCAAATTTTCTCTATGGTGAGCCATTACTCAAACCTCTGTCCAATGAATCCTATGAGCAAATGGTCAATCGCTTTTTTCATACCTATCAAGTTACCTTTCAAGGTATCACCATTGCTGATTTTCGTGTAACAATAGAGCAGCCGAAAGACCGTAGCATCACACAAGTCCATTTGTTTCAAATGCATCAGGAGATACCCGTCTTCGGAGCTGAAATCATTCTGACGTTCAATGAGCAACGCGAGTTAATCAGTTATCTCGGTAAATACATTCCAAACCTCACTGTCGCGACAGCGCCCACCAGTAAACCAAACGAAATTAAACAGATTGTCGCCAATGACTTAGAAATTGGCATCATCACACAAGAACCCAGACTATTTGTCTTTAATCGTGGCGTACTCAGTGATCAGCCAGAGCAGACACATTTAGCCTGGCGTTTAGCCACACATGATTGGGTCTACTTTATCGATGCCCAAACGAAAGAAATCATTCATAAATACGATGATACACACAGTGCTCTGAGTCGCGAAATATATACAGCCAGTGGTGGTACACCTTCATTGCCCGGCACATTAGTGATTTCTGAGGGAGATGATACTTCAATCGTCACTGACGATGATGCCCTGGAAGCCTACACCTATTCTGAGTACGTCTATAACTATTTCTATAACAACTTTGATTTAGATAGTTTTGATAATGCGGGTTCTTCCATGGTCACCACAGTTGATTATAGTATGTCCAGTCCTAATGCCTATTGGTGTAATAGTGAGACAAGTGATGGTGCTGCAATATGTCCCATTGCTTCGCAAGTAATTTTTGAGGATGATTTAACCGTAGTTGATTTTGTGGCTCATGAATGGACACATGGTGTGGACGACTATGCTGTGCAAGACGAAGCTGCTGGTCTCTGGGGCCTGACTCATTCAGATGAATCTGGTGCCTTAAACGAGTCTTACTCAGATATTTTTGCTGTACTAATTGACGCGGAGTATGGCGATGGTTTGGATTGGGAATTTGCTGAAGATTCTGCACTCGGAGCGCAACGCAGCCTATCAGACCCAACAATATATGGTGATCCCGATGTCTATGCAGACTATAATAGTAGTGGTGATGAACATGATAATGCTGGCATCCCCAACAAAGCCGCGTATCTCATTATTAGTGCCCTTGGTGAAGAGAAAGCGGGGCACATCTTTTACTATACTCTGCGAGATCAGTTAACAGTCGCTTCCACCTTTGAGGATAACTACAACGCCTTGATGTCAACGTGCCTGACATTAGATACCATAGCTATTGATCCAACGGATTGTGAATCTATCTATGATGCCTATTATACCGTTGGTGTAATTGACGGTTCAACCACAGTTGTCTATGCAGACATTCAAACTAGCGCTTCAGAAGGATATGCACCTCTTACTATCGATTTTGATGGTTCCGATTCAGAATCATATGGTGGCACCATCACCGACTACGTCTGGGATTTTGATACGGCTGTCGACAGTGATGGGGATGGTGACTCCACCAATGACAGTGATAACACTGGTCCCACTGCATCAAACACATACACCGATGAAACCACCACCCATGCTCGATTAACTATTACCGACGATACTAGTAACTCTACATACACCAGTGCAGATATTGCTGTACTCAATCCCATCGAGGCAACATTTACCGCCAGCACAACAGCAACAACAACCACTACCGCAATTACCTTTGATGCCAGCGGGAGCACTGATCACACCGGTACGATCACCGATTACTCCTGGGACTTCGGCGATGGTTCCACCGATACCGGAGATACTGTCAGTTACACCTATTCCAACCCAGGAACCTACACGGTGACAGTAACCGTCACCGACTCAAATGGGTATACCAATACGGCTACCGAAGATATTTTAGTCTACGCCACTGGTTCCATCAGCACAGATACCACGTGGTCAGCGGAGTATAGTCCTTACGTCATCAGTGGTTCCACAAGTATTGCCAGTGGGTATACCTTAACCATTGAACCCGGAGTGGTCGTTAAATTTTACTCTACCAGCGGGACCTTATCGGTTGGTGGCACCTTGGATGCGCAGGGGACCAGTGCGGCGCCGATTGTGTTTACCTCTTACTACGACGATGACTCTGGTGGTGATACTAATGGTGATGACGATGCCACTAGCGCGGCTGCCGGGGATTGGCGGTACATCTACCTAAGTTCAGCCAGCACGGCCACAATGGATTACGTCACAGTGCATTACGGTGGTACGACAGATTATTCTACAGATTATCCCATGCTGATGCTCTACTCAAGTAGTAATACACTAAGCAACAGTACTATTTCGGACAGTGAATACCATACCATTGGTACCAGCGCCAATCCAACCATATCGGATAGTACCATTAGTGATGGCGCTAATAACCGCGATGCGGTGTACATGAGTAGTGGTTCACCCACGCTCTCAAATAATACCTTTACGGATAATACTTACGGAGTATATATCTCCGGAACAGCCACACCAACATTGACGAGTAACACGTTCACCGACAATGGGTATCCAATTTATTCCAGCGGATTGAATACTGGCACCACTTTCTCTGGCAATACTGGATCAAACAATTATGTGAATGGTATTTTCGTGACTGGTTCCAGTACTGGCGACATCACCTTCAACATGGACAATGATTTATTGTATGTCCCGTATGTTTTTTCTGTATCTTCGGGTGGTACCCTCACCGTTGATCCCGGTACCATAGTAAAATTTTACCAATCCAGTGTCAATTATTTTCTCGTCAGTGGTACACTCGATGCCCAAGGTACTACTGCGGATCCGATTGTATTCACTTCCTATTATGATGATACCTATGGCGAGGACACCGATGGTACGGGTAGCACCACTACAGCAGTCACTGGCGATTGGGATTACATCTCAATTGGTGGTACCGCTACGGTGACGAACGCGATCATCCAGTACGGCGGTCAGGATCGTACCTCTGGCACTGATGACCCGATGGTATTGATTTCCTCAAATACGGTGACGATTACTGATAGCACGTTAACCAATAGCGATTATTATGGGATTTCTATTTCTAATAATGCCACCCCCACCCTGTCTGGTAACCTCATTTACGACAACACGACCTATGGTCTGTATAACAGTTCAACGACTACGACCATCACCGCCGAGAACAACTGATGGGGTGACGCCTCTGGTCCGTACAACGCCACGAGTAATCCCACCGGAACCGGCGATGCTGTGAGTAACTACGTCGACTTTGACCCGTGGTCGACCACAGAGGATATGACCCCACCCAGTGATGTCACCCTCGGCACCACTAGAAAAAACGTCTGGGCCCAGACCATTACATTGAACTGGACGAACCCCACGGACAGCGATTTTGATCATGTCCAGATTGATCGGACGGATGTGAGCGCAGGAACGACAACCACCCTCTCATCCAGCGAAACCGGCAGCAGTTACAGTGATTCCACACCAAGCTTCAACACTACGTATACCTATACCCTGTACGCCTGCGATACCAGCGGTAATTGCAGCACCGGTGCCACCACCTCGAACCAACGGCTCAGGAATCCGACGCCAACGAACTTGACGTTAACAGCCGGAGATACCACCATCACTGCAACCTGGAACGCCTCATCGGCTCCAGCTGCTACTTTAGGTGGGTACAAAATCTACTATGGTACTTCCAGAACTGCCCTCACGAATACCATTGATGTGGGTAACACAACCACCACTACTCTCACCGGCTTAACCAATTACACCCGCTACTACGTGGCAGTGACCGCCTACAACAAGGGTGGTAATGAGAGCGGACAATCCCAGATTCGGGCAAGTAGGCCGCATCCGTAAAACGTGTTACAATAGGCGATATGTCCAAGCGCTTTGATGTCATCACCATTGGTAGTGCCGTACGGGATATCATGTTCCGCACCGATGCCGCTGTGATGATCAAAAATCCGCGGCATGACCCTACCAAACTCTCGCTAATTGGTTTTGAATACGGCGCCAAAATTCACAGTGAGGATGTCCACAGGTTTTACGGCGGGGGAGCCATGAATACCGCCGTGTGCTTTGCTCGACTTGGATTACACGTGGCAGCCTGCCTGCGGGTTGGTCAAGATGCCGATGGCGCGGCGATGGTGAAGCATCTCCAATTAGAAAAAATTAATACGAAATTTGTACAACGTGACCATTCTGTCAGTACGGGGTTATCGTTTTTAATTGTTGAGACTAAAACAAATGAACATGTCGCACTAGTTGATTATGGGGCCAATGATCATGTCACCTTGCCAACCCAAGTGTTGAAAGGAGTACCTCAGTGGTTTTATGTGTCTTCGTTGAGTACGCCCCGTTGGCCACACCTGCTGAAACAATTAGTGAACACATCTGCTCACTTAGCCTGGAACCCGGGAGCCATTCAATTAACTGGGTACAAAAAAATGGTTCCGTTTCTGAAAAAAACAGCGGTACTGATTTTGAATAAAGATGAAGCCACCGAATTGAGTGTACGGATAAAACAACCACCACCACAGTTTGGAGCCGATAGTGTGATTGTCACCGACGGTCGGTATGGAGCCACCGCCTATACCCATGGTCGGCGGTATACCGTCAAACCAAAATCAAATCATGCCAAAGATACCACTGGAGCCGGCGATGCCTTTGGCTCTAGTTTCGTGGCTGGACTGATGAAGACTAAGGGGGATGTGCCACAGGCATTGCAGATTGCCAGCATCAATGCCACGGCTGAAGTAGGACAGATTGGTGTACAAAACGGATTACTGTCATGGCGCGAGCTACAAAGACAGCTCACACACCGCTAGACTTCATGCAGCGGGCCATTCAGTTGGCGCGCCGCGGAGCTGGTTTTGTGCAGAGCAATCCGATGGTGGGAAGCATCTTGGTGAACCGTCAGGGTAAGATTGTGGCCGAAAGTTACCATGCTCGGTTTGGTGGACCACATGCCGAGCGACGGATCTTGGAGCGCGCTGGTCGATGTTTGGGCGGTACGCTCTATGTCACCTTGGAACCATGTGGTCATACCGGTAAAACGCCACCATGTCTGGATTTGATTTTGAAAAGCGGGGTGAAAAAAGTTGTTATTGGGACATTGGATCCAAATCCGATCACGCACGGCAAGTCTGTCCGCGCTTTACGCCGGGCTGGCCTGACTGTGGATGTTGGTATAGCTCAAGCCGATTGCGATTATCTCATTCGAGCTTTTCGTAAATGGATTACCACCCAACAGCCGTTTGTGTTAGCGAAGGTAGGAATGAGCCTCGATGGAAAAATCACATCGGCTGGAGCGTATCACTATATTACGAATCAACTAGCGCTCCAGCGCGTTCATCAGTTACGTCAGGAAATGGACATCATCATGGTTGGTGCCAATACCATCATTCAAGATAATCCCAGATTAAATACCCGGCTCGCCCAAACCAGGCTACACCACCCCATCAAAGTCATTTTGGATAGTCGTTTACGCACGCCACCGCACAGTAAAGCTTTAGACGAACGCAGCATTGTTGTCTGCTTAGATTCGGCGCCATATTACCGCAAACAGGCGCTGGCCAAAACCGGCGCAGAAATCCTCATCGTGCCACCTAACCGACAACGTGGTAAGATGCTATTTGAGCAACTCAATTTATCCGTGGTTCTGGCTGAATTAGGAGCTCGGGGATATACCAGTATCTTAGTAGAAGGTGGTTCGTACGTATTTACCACGTTCATCAATCAGCAGGCCATTGATGAATTCTATATCTTTTTGGCCCCACGCCTGTTTGGAGCGGCTCGTTTACCAATCACCTATGCGTTACAGTATGATGTTAATTTTTCTCACCCGGTATTCGAACAACTGGGCGATAATATGCTCATAAGAGGGTATGTCAGCTACCACAAAACTCGCTAGCATCCCCGCTGCCTTGCGCGATCTCCAACACGGCAAACCGGTGGTGGTGGTAGATGATGCCAAGCGGGAAAATGAAGGTGATGTACAACTGCCAGCCGCCACAGCCACGGCGCGGTGGATTAATTTTATGGT
>DOSP01000087.1:2945-6706 GCA_003512175.1 Candidatus Kerfeldbacteria bacterium | reverse complement strand
TCCCTTCCAGTTTGATCAAACGGATTGATCAAAGCGAATGGGAACAGACCTACAAATGGGCGTAGCGTTTAATTTGTTCCAAGAACGCGGAGCGGTTACCGCTACATTCAAAGGTATACATCGGTTGAGCGTGACTGCTCATGTTACCGGATTGTTGCAGCATGCGCAGGGTTTGCCGTGCCACGGCTTCATTGGAATCAATCACTTTCACATCGGGCCCAACCAGGCGCTGGATTTCACCCTTAATGAGAGTGTAGTGGGTGCATCCTAACACCACAATGTCGGCATCTTGCACTGGTTCTAAATAACCTCGTAAATGCGCTTCCGTCATGGTGTTATATTCCACGGCACTGGCTAAACCAGGGCAAGAGATTTTATGCACCGTTTTATCTTTGGCAAAATCGTGAATCAATTTATCTGTGTAGGCCGACTCCGTAGTGACTTGGGTGCCTAACAAAGCAATCTTACCATTCTTGGTTAACGCCGCAGCGGTTTTGACCACCGGTACCACACCCACAATTGGCACATTCACCTGTTCACGATAATAATCTAAATCATTCACCGAAGCGGTATTGCAGGCGATCACTATAATATTGCATTGCGTGGCCAATTTTTGCACAGCCGTCAAGGTAATACGCCGCACTTCATTGGATTGGCGTGAACCAAACGGAAAATAAGCCGTATCGCCATAATACAAAATACTTTCATACGGCAGTACTTGCTTAATGGCATTAAAAATCCCTAAACCGCCTATACCTGAATCGTAAATACCGATCATCGCGGTCGATTAAATTGCTTAGCCGCTATGGCGATTAGCGTTATTGAGAATATCACCAACAGTAGTATATCGAACCACAGCGTAACCTGATAGCCAAATAGTGTGAAACTATCGTAGCCGCCTAACACGATTTTGCGCATGGCATCTACGGCATAACTGGCTGGATTCAGCCGAACTAATACTTCCATCCACTGCGGTAACTGGCTTAATGGGAACAGTGCCCCAGACAAAAAGAACATCGGCATATTCACAAAATTCACAATAAACTGAAAGCCTTCTTGGTTATCTGTGACGGATGCCAGCAGAATACCGATGGCGGACAGCGACAACGCCACTACCCAAATAGTGGGCAGTAGTAACAGAATAGTCGTCAGGGAAAGATGCACACCCACTAACGGAGCAAAGATGAGGATGAGCACGCCTTGGATGGCAGCAGTTGAGGCGGCGCCCAATGACCGACCAATCACAATGGTCCAGCGAGGCACCGGCGCTACTAAGATTTCTTTCAAGAAACCAAACTCTTTATCTTTTACTGTATCTAAAGCTGAGAAAATGGCATTAAAAATCAAACTCATGGCAATAATGCCGGGAAAAATGAATTGGGTGTACTCAATGTCAGAGTTAAACGATCGGGACAATCCACTGCCAAATACAAACAGCCATAACATCGGCATGGTTAACCCAACCACAGCCCGAATTCGGTTACGCCAGTAGTGTAACAGGTCTCGTTTCCATAAAATCCAAATGACTTTATAATTCATCGCGGCGAATGTTATGTCCGGTGGCTTCTAAGAATACTTGGTTCATCGTGCTGGCCTGGTAGTGCTGCTTCAAGTTGACCGGAGTATCCAGGGCCACAATTTTACCCTCATCAATGATACTCACACGATCACAGTCTTCCACTTCGTCTAAATAATGTGTCGTCATGAAGATGGTCATGTGGCGTTCTTGCCGAACGCGTTGAATATACTTCCAGATATGTTCACGGGTTTGTGGGTCTAACCCCAAGGTTGGCTCATCCAGGAATAATACTTTCGGAAAATGCATCAGCCCGCGGGCAATTTCTAGACGACGCTTCATACCACCCGAAAATTGTTTGACCTCGGTATGAGCGCGATCAGATAACTCCACCATGGCGAGCAATTCGTCTATTCGTTTTTGGCGTTCGACCTTGCCTAAGCCATATAAGACACCATGAAAATGCAAATTTTCAGCCGCCGTTAATTTAATATCGAGGGTCGAATCTTGAAAAATGATGCCAATATGTTTGCGCACGGCATCGCGTTGGGTGATGACATCATAACCAGCTACAGACGCTTGACCAGATGTTGGCAGTAATAGGGTGGTGAGCATGGCAATGGTCGTACTTTTTCCTGCACCATTGGGACCCAGAAAACCAAATAGTTCACCTTCGGCAACGGTAAAGTTGATTTCAGACACAGCCGTAATGGTTCGTTTCCCTTTCCCCTTCAACTTAAACTGACGCGACAAATGTTGTACCTCAATCATCGCCATACCCATATTGTCATTATTAGGGGATAATCAAACTAGTGCCCGTCATTTCGACCGGTTTGGGTTCTTCTAAGACATCCAGAATGGTCGGGGCACAATCTTTTAGTGTGCCATTATCACGCAGCTGGAGATGTTTCCGCTCATCATCCACCAAAATAAATGGTACAAACGAATCAGTATGGAAGGTATGAGGGCAGTTCCACTCTTTGTCCCACATCACTTCAGCATCACCATGATCAGCCGTGATCATCATTACACCGTTATGTTGTTTCAATTCTGCGTAAATCAGTTTGAGCGCCTGATCAATCGCTTCCACACCTTCAATGGCCGCCGCTTTATTGCCGGTATGTCCCAGCATGTCGGCATTGGGAAAATTCATAATATAGACATCAAAGGCATTGTTGTTGAGATGTTTGACGGCCTCTTTGGCAATGTTGGCCGCTTGCATGGCCGGTTTGAGATCATATGTGGCAATCTTGTCGGATGGAATCAGCACCCGTTCTTCTCCCGGAAAGGGATCTTCGCGCATCACATTAAAAATTTTGGTCACATACACCCATTTCTCCGTTTCGGTGAGGCGTAATTGGGTATAGCCGCGATTACTCAACACTTCTCCCAAGATATGTTTCGCGGCCAGTTCAACTCGTTGTAATGCTGCGGGTGCCTGCATCTCACTATAATATTGACTCATGCCCACGTAGTGCAGTGTAGGAAAGTGCCGACGTTCAAAATGATGAAAATTGGGCTCAATTAGCGCTTGAGTGATCTCAATTTCACGATCGATGCGAAAATTGAAATTAATCACGGTATCGCCATCGTGCATGGTACCGGCGGGATCCACCACCGTTGGCTGAATGAACTCATCCGTTTCATCGCGCTGGTAGGCTGCGGTGATAGCCGCTTCGGCCGAAGCCGCTTGTTGTAAACCTTCGCCCAACACCAATAATTTATAAGCGGATTCAATGCGTTCCCAGCGATGATCACGATCCATCACCCACCAGCGACCTTGCACCGTGGCGATGGTACCAATACCACTTGTGCTGATTTTGTTTTGCAACGTATGAATATATTTGGCCGCAGATTTTGGCGGGACATCTCGACCGTCGGTAATGGCATGAATATACAGATGTTGCACCCCAGCCAATTTAGCCATTTCCATCAGCTCAAAACAGGCCGTGTCGTAAGTGTGAACGCCGCCATCCGACAATAAGCCCATCAGATGCACTCGGCTATTTCCCTTAGCTGCTTTCTGCAGGGCACCAACCAATACTTTGTTTTGGCGCATTTGGCCAGACTGAATTGCGCCTAATAATTGTTGTTGAGGCAGCAGCAAATCACGGCCGGCTCCCATAATCAGGTGGCCCATCTCGGTGGAACCAGGATGCCCTTGCGGTAGACCAATATGCGGTCCCGCTGCACCAATAGGTTTATTCGGGTAGTTCGCTAAGAAATAATCAATAGTCGGAGTCTT
>DOSP01000087.1:1196-2801 GCA_003512175.1 Candidatus Kerfeldbacteria bacterium | reverse complement strand
ATGATAAACATGATTGGGCGGCGAGCTTTCATGCGCGAATGATCTCTAATAATTCTTTCGTCTTGTTAGTACACAGTTCTGAGGTACGCGCTTCTAGGTTAAGACGCAACAATGGTTCAGTGTTGGAAGCCCGCACATTAAACCAATAATCTGGATATTCAATGGTGATGCCATCAAGCTCAGCAACGGCCAGCGCGGTTGGTGCGTAAGTAGATTTTATTATTGCCATGACGGCATCTTTATCAGCCACTGTAGAATTGATTTCACCGGAATGAGCATATTTTCGTAAGGGACGAATTTGGTCAGCAATCGGTTGATCACTCCGGCTAAAGTACTGCAGCAATTTCAATACCACAATGCAAGGTGCCTCAAACGTGCCATGGGGAAGTTTTACAAAGAAATGGCCAGAGGATTCTCCGGCAAACACTGCACCTTCCTTCAAGGCTTGTTCTTTGATCAGTGAGTGTCCCACTTTTGTGACCGATGGCTTGCCACCATACTGTTCAATCATGTCGCGGGTGATTCGACCGGGCCGAATATCGTAACAAATCGTGCTGCCCGGGAATTGTTCCAAAAATAGCTGCGCCATAATACCGCGCACCATGGCTGGTTCAATCAGCTTGCCCTCGTTGTCCACAAAAAAGATGCGATCACCATCACCATCAGTGGTGATCCCTAAGTCGGCCCGCTGCTCAACCACGGCCTGCATCAGCGCCTGATTATTTTCTTCCTTGAATGGATCAGCTTCATGTGCTGGAAAGGTACCATCCAGCTCAAAATTCAGTTCAATCAGTTCACACGGTAACTTGGTAAATAATTCGCGTAGATAGGTAGCGCCCATGGCATTCGCAGCATCAGCCACGATTTTATAAGGCTTGATATTCTGTGTGCTGGCAAATTGAATAGCTTCAGCCACATCATTTTTGACAATATCGTCACGGGTAGTCACTGTGCCGCCAGATTTCTTTTCACCAAAATTTTGATTATTCATTACCTGATCGCGGAGTCGCATAATACCGGTATCACGACTGACCGGTACACCACCAGCTCTGACCATTTTCAAACCATTATACTGCGGCGGATTGTGGGACGCCGATACCATCATGCCGCCATCGTAGCCATATTTGGCGACGGCAAAATAAAACGCTGGGGTCGACACTAACCCCACATCCACCACATCATGGCCTTCATCCAGAATACCTTGGATGACTACTTGTTTGAGCGATGGTGATGACACCCGCATATCGCTGCCAACCACCAAACGGAGTTTTCGCCCACTTTGTTCATTGGCAATCATCTGGCTTAACGCCCGCGCCGTTTTATAGGCAATATCTTCCGTCAGTTCACTGCCGTAAATTCCACGAATATCGTAGGCTTTGAAAATTTCACCCATGAGCTAGTGTAGCGTTATTTATTTTGTTCGACACTGCTGCACAATGGCACCAGCGGCCCAGACGATTGCCACCAGGCAGATCAGCCAGGCGAGACTACTGCTCAACCAGCCAAATAAACCAAGCCCCTTAGTCACGAGGAAATAAATACTAAATCCTAACACGAATGGCCAAATCAACGACTTGGCCTTTGGTAGGAGCATCTGTCCAACTG
>DOSP01000087.1:0-1125 GCA_003512175.1 Candidatus Kerfeldbacteria bacterium | reverse complement strand
TAGGAGCATCTGTCCAACTGCAACACCGACATACAGTTTGGCGAGACATATAATGACTAACCAAACTAGACCGGCGAAGACGGCTAAAGGAATACCGATTAACGTTCCAATCAGAATAATGAACGCGATGGGGGCAACCAAGACCGCTACTGCGCCATAGCCAAAACTACGACCAGGTTGACTACGCATCGTTTTGACAACACCTTGGCTAAATTTTGGCAGCATGACGAGCACGACAATACCCAAAATAATGTACCCAATCCATTTGAGGAATAAACCTAAGGCTTTTAGTGGAGTGAGGAAGGTTTTGCGCTGTTCAACTTTTTTTTGTTGGCTGGTATCTTCAATATCAATTGTACCGTACACTGCGCCAGCTTGATCAACTGTTTCGGCACTGCCGGTGATATTCCCAAAAATAGTGCCCAGGTTTTCTAATAAGCGAGCACCAAACATGACATCTTTCATTACTCGAGCATCTTGGCCAAATTGCAATTGATCGGCCAGTACCATAACATTGCGTCCTACATCACTTTCAATTTGCACTACACTGCCGGCCGCGCGAATACTGCCCATCACGTCTCCTCGCACAATAATGGTATTGCCAGCTGCAAACAAATCGCCATCAATTGTGCCGGTTACCGTAATGGTATTGCCGGCGACAAACACATCATTGAGGTAATGTTGGTCAAGCTCAACCACATCATCGGCGGCCACATAAATACCACTTACCTGGTCTTGTTCAGTCTCTAAAAAATCTGATACTTCATATCGAGTATATTCAAACGGTAGATCAGGTTCTTCAAAACGACTGCCATCTTCTATTTCACTATTCGTAAGATCTCCTGTGTCGGCAGGTGGTTCAGCAATGGCCTCTGCATTCATTATGGCGTCGGCCGGTGGTGTAAATTTAAACAGTACTGCGCTGCCAATAATGAGGAGACAGAGGGTGCCAATGAGAGGTAAGGTTTGCGAAAACCGCTGACGCATAACTTGGATACTATACAATATTCGGCATACTTTGACAACTTCTACCCATAAACTATTTCAGCTCGTTTATGAACACAAGTTGAGTGGGGGAAGCAGTCGTCTTGCGAACAGCCGCCCCCCACGAACCTCCTCGGTCAG
>DOSP01000012.1 GCA_003512175.1 Candidatus Kerfeldbacteria bacterium | reverse complement strand
GGTGTTGCCATGAACCCGGTTGACCACCCACACGGTGGTGGTGAAGGTAATCAGCCAATTGGTTTGAAGCATCCGAAGACGCCACAAGGGCGGCCAGCCTTGGGTGTGAAAACACGTACTCCGTCCAAAGCATCCAGCCGTTTTATTATTAAACGTCGACGAGGTTAATTATATGGGACGCAGTCTAAAAAAAGGCGTATTTGTACTCGACAGTTTGCTCAAGAAAGTGCAGAAGGCTGTTGCCAGTAACAGTAAAGCGCCAATTAAAACCTGGTCACGAGCTTCAACCATTACTCCCGATATGGTTGGATTACACTTTAATGTCCATAACGGTCGTAATTTTATTGATGTGTTCGTGAATGAGAATATGGTGGGGCATCGCTTAGGTGAATTTTCTCCGACTCGTAAATTTGTGAAACATGGTGGCAAGATGCAAAAAGAACAAGAGCAAGCCGCAGCTGCTGTCTAAAAGTCGAAAGCCCAGGCGGTAAGCACTGCACCGGTGAAGAAATAATATGGAAGTCAAAGCCCAACTACGCCAACTCCGCATCGCTCCTCGCAAAGTTCGCCTCGCCGTGAACCTCGTGCGTGGTCTGTCTGTGGTACAAGCTGAACACCAGCTCCAGTTTATGAATAAAGCTTCCGCTCTGCCATTATTGAAGTTATTGCGCTCAGCGGTGTCGAATGCCGAGCAGCAACATAAGGTGAATAAATCACAGTTATCGATTAAATCAATTACGGTAGGTGATGGCCTTACCCTCAAACGCTGGCAACCTCGCGCTATGGGTCGGGCTACTCCCATTCGGAAACGATCATCGCATGTGGTGTTGGTATTAACGGATCAACCTAAGAAAAAATAACGATATGGGTAAGAAAGTAAATCCAAAAATTATCCGGCTGAATACAACGACAACGCACTTGTCACGCTGGTTTGCGCCCAAACGGGATTTTGCCAAAATTCTGCAGCAAGACATCCGGGTGCGTAAATACATTCGCACAAAATTACGTGATGGTGGTGTGTCACGCGTAGAAATTCGGCGGGCCAATGATCAGATGAATATTCATATTCGTACTTCTAAGCCCGGTGTGATTATTGGTCGCAGTGGTGCGGGTGTGGAAGAATTGAAGCGCCAAATCAAACGACAATTTTTTGGCTCTGAAAAAATGAAAATTTTCATTGAAATTGAAGAAGTCCGCAACCCGGATATTGATGCCGAGCTCATCATGCAAGGCATTGTCTTCCAACTAGAAAAACGTATCCCATTCCGCCGGGCGATGAAGCGTGCCATTGAACAGGTCATGCAAGGTGGCGCCAAGGGTGTGAAAATCATTGTGTCTGGCCGCTTAAATGGCGCAGAAATTGCTCGGGTAGAAACCCTCAGTCAAGGTTCTGTCCCAACGCACACCTTACGCGCTGATATTGATTATTCCCGAGGTGTCGCTAAAACCATTTATGGCACCATTGGCGTAAAAGTCTGGATTTATCGTGGTCAAGTGTTCGGTAAAGAGCTGCCGAAAGAAGAAGTTCAACCGAAAAAACCAGTGCGTGACCATCATCCAGAAAAAGGAAAGCGCGTCGCTGGTCGATCTAAACGAACTGTGGTGAAACACAAATAACGGTTATGATGACTCCACGCAAAATTAAACATCGCAAATGGCATCGCGCTCAAGTCCGCGGCCAAGCCACTCAGAAAACAACCCTGAGCTTTGGTGACTATGGTCTGAAAGCCTTGGAAGGGGCTTGGATTACAGCTCGGCAAATTGAATCTGCTCGGCGAGCTATGACGCGATTTGTGCAACGCGGTGGTAAAATTTGGATTCGTATTTTCCCGCATCGGCCAGTGACCTTAAAAGGTGGCGAAATTCGGATGGGTGGCGGTAAAGGCGCAGTGGATCATTTCATTGCAGAAGTGAAACCAGGCACGGTGCTGTTCGAAATTGGTGGCGTTTCCGATACTGATGCAAAAGAAGCCTTACGGTTAGCCGCTCATAAATTACCGGTGAAAACCAAATTGTTGAAACACCTATGAAGATGAAAGAATTACGCGATAAACCAGTAGCTGAACTACAGACACAGCTTCGAGAGCTGAAAGCAGATTTAGCGAATACTCATATGAAAGTCATCAGTAATCAGGAGAAACAGATCAGCAAAGTAAAACAGTTACGTCGTGACATTGCCCGTATTCTAACCGTGTTAAATGATTCAAACCGCCATGACTAAATCAACCATGAACACTAAACGTCACTTCCAAGGGGAAGTTGTATCAGCCGCTCAAACCAAGACGATTGTGGTGCGGGTGAATCGATTACGGTTCCATCCCATCTACAAGAAGCGCTATACCGTGAGTCGTAAGTTTCAAGTACATGATGAAAAGCAGCAATACAAAGTCGGTGATGTGGTTGAGTTTGTGGAGTGTCGGCCAATCAGCAAGAATAAAAAGTGGCGAGTGATTTATAAAGAAACTGTATGATTCAACTCCGTTCCTATCTCACGGTGGCAGATAATAGT
Organism: Candidatus Kerfeldbacteria bacterium; assembly: GCA_003512175.1. Classification (GTDB taxonomy): domain Bacteria; phylum Patescibacteriota; class Patescibacteriia; order UBA9570; family UBA9570; genus UBA9570. Next base: position 8,505 of record DOSP01000012.1, on the reverse strand, counting down.
GGTGCTAAAATCGTCAGCTGTATTCTAGTACGTGGTGGTTACCAAAAACGCTATGCTCATATTGGCGATGTGATTACCGTAGCCATTAAAGAAGCTCAGCCGCATACCCAAATGAAGAAGGGGACAGTGGCTCATGCGGTAGTGGTGCGTACCCGCAAAGAACTTCGTCGCAAAGATGGTAGCTATATCCGGTTTGATGATAACGCCTGTGTGATGATTGATAAGAAATCCAAAGAACCAATTGGTACCCGTATCTTTGGACCAATCCCGCGCGAGATTAAGTTGAAAGGGTTTACCAAAATTGCTTCATTAGCTCCAGAAGTTTTATGATCAAGATTAAAAAAGGCGACATGGTTAAGGTCATGATAGGTAAAGATTCCAGCAAAACCGGCAAGGTCATGCAGGTATTACCCCAAGATCAACAAGTAGTGGTGGAGGGCTTGAATGTCTTGAAAAAGCATATTAAACCAACTAAACGTGGTGAAAAAGGGCAACGTTTAGAGTTCTCAGCACCGCTCGCCATTGCCAAGGTACAGTTGGTCTGCCCAAAATGTAATAAAATTACCCGCGTTGGCTTTCAAGTATTAGCCGATGGCAAGAAACAACGCGTCTGCCGTAAATGTAAAGAAGTCTTATGACACCACGCCTAGAACAACGCTATACTAAGGAAATTTTACCAAAGTTGATGACTGAATTCAGCATCAAGAATCGTTTGGCTGCGCCGAAACTGCTCAAGCTGACCGTGAATGTTGGCGTGGGCAAAGCCATGGGTGACAAGAAAATAATTGATGCCGTGACCAGTACCTTGCAGCGTATTTCCGGACAAAAACCAGTTGCCACCAAAGCGCGTAAATCTATTTCCAATTTCAAGTTACGGCAAGGGACAATAGTCGGTGTGATGGTGACATTACGAGGAAAACGCATGTATGAATTCTTGGATAAACTGATTAATGTCACCTTACCGCGGGTGCGTGATTTCCAAGGCATTAAGCGTACCGCCGTAGATGCTGCCGGCAACCTGAATATTGGTTTTAAAGAGCATCTCGTGTTTCCAGAAATTAAAGCTGACAATATTGATGTCATTCATGGGTTAGAAGTTGCCTGCACCACTAATGCCAAAACGCGCGAGCAGGGTTTCCGGTTGTTTGAATTATTAGGTATCCCTTTTAAGAAATAATGCTATGGCTAAAACCTCCCAAGAAGTCAACGCGCGTCGCAAACCAAAATTCTCCACTCGCAAAGTGAATCGGTGCTGGCGCTGTGGCCGACGCCATGGTTTTATGCGTGATTTTAACATGTGCCGGATTTGTTTCCGGGAACTCGCTGAACAAGGCGCGATCCCGGGCATTAAACGCGCTAGTTGGTAAGTAAACTCATTAAGTAATACACTCCCATGACCGACCCAATTGCAGACATGCTCACCCGTATCCGAAACGCCCAAGCGGTACATAAACCGACTGTCGTGGTTCCGTTTTCGAAACTGAAGCACAAATTGGCCTTGATTCTCCAGCAGAAAAACTATATCTCCGGTGTGGAGAAATTGCAGGCGGACGGCCGGCCGGTGATGCAGTTGACGTTACGTTATTTACCAGATGGCACATCGGCGATTCGTGCCATCAATCGTGTGAGTAAACCAGGCCGTCGCGTCTATGCTCAAAAGAAAGTACTCCCATATGTTCAGAACAATTTCGGTATTGCTATCATCTCTACGTCTCACGGTTTGATGACGAATAAAGATGCGCGCAAGAAAAACTTGGGTGGAGAAGTGATTTGTGAAATTTATTAACGCCTATGTCACGTAAAGCCAACAAACCTATTGCAATCCCAGCCGGTGTCACCGTCACCGTGTCTGGTCTGGACATCGTAGTAAAAGGGCCGCAAGGGGAACTGCACCTGACCACGCACCCGGTTGTGACCACTACGGTTGAAGCAGATGGTGTACATATTTCGGTGCGCAAACCCGACGAAAAATTTCAACGAGCGTTATGGGGTACCACTGGCGCACTGGTACGCAATATGATCAAAGGGGTGACCGAAATGTTTAGTAAACAGCTAGAAATTAATGGAGTCGGTTACGGCTTTGAAGTGCAGGGCAAAAAGTTGCAAATTAAAGCTGGGTATTCCCATCCGGTGCACATGGATATTCCAGATGGCGTAAAGATTGTGCAGGAAAAAAATGTTCTGACGTTATCTTCCCATGATAAGCAATTGGTTGGTCAATTTGCCGCTGAAATTCGCAAGGTACGTAAACCAGAACCATATAAAGGGAAGGGAATTAAATACAGTGATGAAGTCATTATCCGCAAACAAGGTAAACAAGCGGCCGGTGCCTAATTAGCAAGAACCTATGAAAACGAAAGATACATTACGTAAACAAGCTCGTGCCCTCCGCCGCAAAAACCGCGTTGGTGCCAAATTAGTTGGAACAGCGGCCCGGCCCCGGTTAGTTGTCACGCGATCGCTGCAACATGTCAGTTGCCAACTGGTTGATGACGTTGCCGGACGCACGCTAGCGAGCGCTTCAGATCTCAGCGTCAAAGCCACTGGCACCAAAACTGAACAGGCCCAACAAGTGGGTACGGTCATGGCCAAAGCCGCGCAAGCTAAAAAAATTACGTCGGTGGTATTTGATCGATCTGGGCATCTCTACCATGGTCGCATTAAAGCTTTAGCCGATGCTGCCCGCGCAGCTGGATTACAATTTTAACCTGCACACTCATGCGTAAACAAGGAAGCAAACAAGGGAACAGACCACATCGACCAAAGGATGACTTTGAACAGTATACCGTTGACTTAGCTCGGGTCACTCGTGTGATGGCCGGTGGTAAACGGATGCGCTTTCGCGCCTGCGTGGTGGTGGGAAACAAGAAAGGTTTAGTCGGTGTGGGAGTAGCGAAAGGTCAAGATGTTACCGCCGCTGTTCAAAAAGCCGCTCTCAAAGCACGTAAACATTTGGTGCATGTGCCCATTGTGAAAGATACCATTCCACATCCGGTTGATATAAAATATGCCAGTGCACGCATCTTACTCAAACCAGCGCAACGTGGCCGTGGATTAATTGCCGGTGGTCCAGTGCGAGTGGTGTTAGAAGCCGCCGGTGTACCAAACGTGGTCAGTAAAATGCGCGGTTCACGGAATAAAATTAATAACGTCACTGCAGTCATTACCGCCCTGCAACAATTACGGGCAGAGCCAATCAAATAGTTAATAACTTTGTATGCTTACACTGAAGTCAATTCAACCAACCACACGCAAACGGCATAAACGAGTTGGTCGTGGTAATGCCTCTGGTCGTGGTACGTATTCTGGTCGTGGTATGAAAGGTCAGCGGGCCCGCAGCGGCAGTCGCAAAGGTTTAAAGTTGCGTGGCCTTCGCACGTTGTTTAAAGCCATTCCAAAGAGTCGTGGTTTTGTCAGTCAATACGCGGTCAACAAATTAAAGACTATTACGTTGGCTGAATTAGATAAATGCCAGGCCAATACTACTGTACAAGTACGTGGCAAAAAAGTCCTTGGCACCGGTGAACTCACCAAAGCCCTCACCGTGAAAGCCAGCGCCTTTTCTGCATCAGCTAAAACTAAAATTGAAGCTGCCGGCGGCAAGGCCGTGTTATGTGGCAAGCCCTAAGAACCATTTGGAGTAATACAGATTTGCGCAAGAAAATTGCCTATGTGTTGGCATTGTTGGTAGTCTTTCGGTTAGCGGCGCACATTCCAATTCCTGGAGTAGATGCAGCAAATTTGAAGGCCTTCTTTAACAGCAATGCCTATCTCGGTTTGTTAAACGTATTTTCGGGCGGTGCTTTGGAAAATTTCTCAATTGTTATGTTAGGAGTTGGTCCGTACATTACCGCTTCGATTATTTTTCAGCTGTTAGGGATGATCGTGCCGAAGTTTGAAGAGATGCAAAAAGAAACCGACGGGCAGCGGCAGATTCAGCAGTGGACACGGTATCTGACTGTACCGCTGGCAATCATTCAAAGTTATGCCACCATTACATTACTACAACGGTCTGGCGGTGGTGTGCTTGGTACGCTGTCACTATGGCAAATGATTGTGGCGGTAGCACTGATTACCGGTGGGAGCATTTTTGTCATGTGGCTGGGGGAATTGATTACTGAAAAAAATATCGGCAACGGAATTTCCATCATGATCTTTGCTGGTATTATTAGTCGGGTACCATTATCCATTCAGCAGTTTTTCACGACCTACGACAGTTCACAGTTACCAACAGTAGTACTGTATGTGGCTTTAGCTGTAGTGATGATTTTTGCCGTGGTCTATGTTACAGAGGGTCAGCGCAAAATTCCTATTTCCACTGCTCGTCAAGTGCGTGGGCAAAGTCTGGCTGGGCGTGAAACCCATCTGCCAATGCGGGTGAACCAAGCCGGTGTAATTCCTATCATCTTTGCGGTTTCGTTAGTATTGTTTCCACCTATCGTTGGACAATATTTGAGTACCATGTCGATTAGTTGGTTAGCCAAAACTGGTAACGTGATTGTGACTGCCTTCAATAACCAATTGATCTACGGATTACTCTATTTCATTTTCGTGTTTATCTTCACTTATTTTTATACCTCCGTTGTATTCAAGCCAGAGCAAATTGCCGAAAATTTACAGAAGCGTGGTTCCTTTATTCCTGGTGTGCGTCCGGGCAAACCCACGGCTGAATACTTACAATACATTTCTTCACGTATCGTTCTGTTTGGTGCTGCCTTTCTTGGGGTGATTGCTGTTCTGCCAGTAGCCCTGCAAGCCTTTGCCAGCGGCCCCACCTCCAGCGTGGTGATTGGTGGAACATCGTTATTGATCGTAGTGTCGGTGGCCTTGGAAACCGTCAAACAGGTACAAGCGCAAATTCAAATTCGGGCGTACGATCAATTCTAGCGCTATGGCACATAACATTTTATTATTTGGTCCGCAAGGGTCAGGTAAGGGCACCCAAGGTGAAAAATTAAGTGCCTGGTTAGACTTGCCATTTATTGTCACTGGTAATATTTTTCGCGACAATATCAAACAGGGCACCGAGATTGGTGCTACCATTAAAGGCTATATCAATGCCGGTCAATTAGTCCCAGATCACGTGACGAATACCATGATTCAGCAACGCCTGCAACAACCTGACTGCCAAACCGGTTTTGTGTTAGATGGCTTTCCACGCAATCTGGCGCAAGCCGAAGCCTTAGACGCCGTGGTCCAGATTACCGACCTCTTCTCTATTCAAGTGAGTGATACATCTGCCATCAAACGCATTGGTGAACGTCGTACATGTGTGGCACAGGGCCATGTCTACCATCTCACCTATAATCCTCCCAAGGTAGCCGGGGTGTGTGATGTCGATGGCTCACAGCTACGGCAACGCGATGATGATACGGAAGCGGCTTTAGCTAAACGGTTGGAAATCTATCATCAAGAAACTGAACCATTGTTAGAACATTACGCCGCTCGGGGTGTAGTGCGAACAATTAATGGTGAGCAATCTATTGCCGACGTCTGGCGGGATGTCCAAGCAATATTTTCATGATTCACATTCATACTCCCAAAGAGCAAGCTGGTTTACGGGCGAGTGGTCAAGTGCTGGCGCAGGTGATGAATGCGTTAATTGCAGCGGTACGCCCAGGCGTGACGTTATTGCAATTGGAACGGGTTGCCGCTGATACTATTCAGCAAGCTGGCGCTCAACCCGCTTTCGTGGGGTATCATGGGTACAAAAATGTGTTGTGTACGTCGGTCAATGAAGAAGTCGTGCATTGCCCACCCACCACCCGCGCCTTACAAGCTGGTGACCTGGTGAGTATTGATGCGGGGGTTATTGTCGATGGCATGTATTCCGATTGCGCCGTCACCGTTCCCGTAGGGGATGTGTCTGATGCCGCCAAGCAACTCATTAGCGTAACGCGTACAGCGTTGTATGACATTGCTCGATCAGTGATCAAACCAGGCAATACTATTGGCGATATTGGGCATGCCGTTCAAGCGTATGTGGAGAGTCATGGTTTTTCAGTGGTCCGTCAATTGGTTGGTCATGGCATTGGTCGCCATTTGCATGAAGAACCGTCTATTCCGAATTATGGCAAGCCACACACCGGCCTAGTGCTGAAACCTGGCATGGCCATTGCGGTAGAACCGATGGTGAATATCGGTGGCGCTGATGTGACGTTTCAAGATGACGGGTGGCGAGTGGTGACGAGTGATAGCAGTTTGAGTGCCCATTTTGAACATACCTTCTTGATTACCGAGGCTGGCTGTGAAGTCTTAACTGAGCTATAATGATCCGGTTATGAAGTGCTTAGCTTTAGATTATGGTAAAACGCGCGTTGGCTTAGCGCTCGGCGACACCGGTACAAAAGTAGCCGTAGGGAAAGGCGTGCTGGAAGGTTTAAGCCAGAATAAGTTGATCACGAAAATTAAAGCGATTGTCAATTTAGAGCATATTGATCGAGTAATTATTGGTTTGCCGCTCAACTTACAAGGTGAGCCAACGTTAATGACCAACGAGGTGCAACGCTTCGTGGAAAAATTACGTAACCATATCACCATTCCCGTGCAAACGTTTGATGAACGGTTAACCTCCGTAATGGCTGATCGCTTATTGCAAGAAGATCCCAGCCGCAGTCATCTGCAAGATCAAGTAGCAGCCCAAATTATTCTGCAGAACTACTTAGATTCAGTGGTGGTATGATCTGGCTAGCGTTAGTCAGTGCCAGTTTGGCGTATGGTGCAACCTGGGTGGTTCGTCGCGCTGCCCAGCACTGGCAAGTGTTTGATCGTAAAACTGCGCCACGCCGCACGCCCCTGTTAGGCGGTGTAGCCATTTATCTGACCACGCTAGCGTTGGTCAGTTTTATGTTACCTGTACTGGTGCAAGGGTATTTATTACCAAAACATATTTTTGGTCTGTTTATCGCGGGTGGTGTGTTAATGATTGGGGGCCTGATCGATGATCTAAAAAATTTATCGCCGAAACGACAGTTGATTTTTCCCGTATTGGCTTGTCTTATCATTGTAGCCAGCGGCATTGGTATTGAGTATATTTCTAATCCGTTTGGTGGGGTCTGGTCATTAGATCAGTATCAGTGGACCATCTGGCAGAAGCAGGGTGTGCCGTATCAGCTTACGCTGTGGGCAGATCTGTTTACCGTTGGCTGGCTGATGGTGAGTATGTATACCACTAAATTATTAGATGGCTTGGATGGTCTGGTGGCTGGTATTGGTACCATTGGTGCTACGATCATTGGCTTATTAAGCCTCACCGCCGTAGTGATGCAGCCGGAAACCGCTGTGGTTGCATTTATTTTTGCGGGAGCATGTTTCGGTTTCTTATTATGGAATTTCTCACCGGCGAAAATATACTTAGGGGAAGGCGGTGCCTTACTGGTCGGGTTTATGTTGGGCATCTTGGCCATCATGTCTGGTAGTAAAATTGCGACAGCGTTGTTGATTTTGGGTTTACCGATGCTGGATCTCTTGGCGGTAGTTTTGCGGCGCGTGTTCATTGAGCATAAATCACCATTCACCGGTGATTTGTTTCATTTGCATTACCAATTACGCGACAAGGGCTGGAATGATCGACAGATTGTGTTGGCCTATTATGCCATTACCGCAGGGTTTGGCATCAGCACACTGATATTAACTGGTACGGCGAAAGTGATCGCACTCGCTATCTTGTTTATCATCGGACTATATTTAGTGATCTATGCGTCTCATCAGCGTCGCCGTTAGCCTTGTCTTGCTGGCGGGCTGTGCCTCGACCGGAACGGTGACGATTAATCAGGCCGAGTTTGAGGTGTACCTAGCAGATGAGCCAGCTGAACATGAATTAGGTTTAGGAAACATCACTAACCTGGAATCGGATCAAGGGATGTTATTTTTGTTTCAGGATAGCCAACCACACACCTTCTGGATGAAAGATGTCGAGTATCCCATCGATATTATTTGGATCAATAATGATAAGGTCGTTGGCAGTGTCACTGCCTATCCCGGACCTGGCACATATGAATCACCCCAATCGGTGGATACCGTGTTGGAGGTACCGGCTGAAACGGCTGCAATCCAGCAAATTGAGGTTGGGGATAACGTGGTAGTTGACGAATATTGATAAGTTACGTACACTATCATCCGCTATGTTTGCAGTGATTAAAACCGGTGGAAAACAGTATCTGGTTTCCCCCAATGACACCTTCAATATCGAAAAGATCCCTGGCGAAGCTGGTAGCCAGATTGTATTTGATCAGGTATTATTAGTGGCTGAACCGGATGGGAAGGATGTCAAAGTAGGTAAACCAGTAGTCAGTGGCGCCAAAGTAACCGCTACCATCGTCAAACAATTCCGCGCTAAAAAAATCACTATCGTTAAGTTCAAGCAGAAAGTGCACTATCGCCGTACCTTGGGCCATCGCCAGCATTTCACCCAGGTGAAGATTGAGGGGATTAAATAGGTTTTCGATTATCCATGGCGGCACCCAGGGTGACGTCGTCGGCGTATTCGATGTCGCTGCCGGAAGC
>DOSP01000062.1:15501-21809 GCA_003512175.1 Candidatus Kerfeldbacteria bacterium | reverse complement strand
ACCCAAGCAGGTCGAATTGGCTACGGTGGCAGCCCTGCGCTGTGCCGATGAATCTGGCTTCACGTCTGTGGCCTTGCCGCCGCTGGGTACCACCATTGGGGAAGTAGATGTAGCCACCGCTGCAAAAATGATGATGGAAACTATCCAGATGTTTCGCAGCGATAACACCCTAGCCCTCGTCGAAGTATGGTTGCCCACCGCTGAAGCGTATACTGCATTCAACCGCTATGCAGCGTAAAGGAGTCATTGCTTTTGGATTTTTAGTTGGTGTGGCTATTGTGGCTGGAATGCTGCGTGTGAAGTTTTATTTTGATCCGCCAGAAAATAATTTTTCTACGGAAGTTGCAGATTTATTTATTCCAGTAGAGGAAACTGAGATCGTCACAACCGAAACGCTCACAGCGACTCCCCAAGTGGTTGAGACTGTACAGTATGTGCTCGCCCAGCAGTATGATTTGGGAGACGGTATTGTTCTGGCTGTGCTCACTACCGCAGATCAGATTTGGACCATTCAATTGCAGGGGAGTGAATTGGTTAGTCAGGCCTATGATCTGGCATGGGTGCCTGTGGCGGATAGTCGACACGTTGTACAAACGGGAGTGCAACTGATTGCTGGTTTACCACCCATTGTTCAATTTGCAGAAGTCAGTACGGGATTTATCGTAGTGCAAACTGTGGCACAAACCGAAGCAAACTATAGTGTTGTGTCGAGAGTGTATGGATCAGATTGGGTCCTACAATCAGACAAAACACTGAAGGATAATCTTCCGGCCACACAAAAAGTTTTAATTTCATTGGGAGTTGATGGTACCTGGATACTGCTAGAGGATGAGACCATTCAATTGTATAGTCAGGCAGGTCTATTAGAAACAACTCAAGACACCTCCAGCATTGGTACCACTATTTGTGCCTTGGTCCCAGACCAAGACAACATTGTACTCGTGCTTGAATCCGATACGGTCATGACCGTACAGAAACAAACACCATATGGCGCTGTTGTCCAAGCCGTCTCATTCCCGCGCCCAGATGAGTTGGTGCGGTGTCAGGCGGTCAAGCGGGCACAAGAGCAATTTGTTGTGCAACTGGTTGATCGCATCGTGCCGTATGCCGACAATTTATCTGAGCAGTATGCTCCTATTGCATTGACGTCCACCCAATGGTTTCCAGTGATTGCTCTACAGGGTGATCAGTTGTGGCTGGTCTACAGCACTTCCACAACCCTGGGCCAGTATCAAAGCCACGTTAGTTTGTATTCTGTAACTGTAACACAGCCTGATGCAACAACCGAGTATACAAATTAAGGCCAATTTGTTGCACATGGCCGTGTTGTTTTTTGCCCAAAATATCTCCCACCCCACGAATTTCTAAATCTTTCATCGCCAGTTCAAAACCGCCCCCCAGTTCTTTAATGCTGTGCAAGGCGCGTAAGCGATTTTGACCGGCTTTACTGAGGGCCTGAGGAAAATACAATAGATAGGCATAGCCTTGGACGGTGCTACGGCCAATTCGTCCACGCAATTGATACAGTTGGGCCAAGCCAAATTGTTCGGCATGTTCCACAATTAAGGTGTTGGCATTGGCAATATCTAACCCATTTTCAATAATGGTTGAAGCAATCAGTACGGAAATCTGTCCACTATAAAATTTCTCCATAATCTGAATCAACTGATCAGGTGGCAATTGGCCGTGTGCTACCGCTACAGTGTGTTTGGGAAAATGTTGTTGAATCAGACTTTCTCGAGCATGAATAGTGCCAAGATTGTTATGGACAATATAGACTTGGCCGGAGCGATCCAGTTCTGCTGCGATGGCTTGCAGTTCCAATTCTTGGCTAAATTCACCAATGATAGTCTTAATGCCCAGGCGTTGGGGCGGTGCCGTATTCAACACGGAGATATCGCGTAAACCAGACATGGCTAAGTTCAGCGTTCGGGGGATTGGCGTAGCGGTCATGGTGAGCACATGGGCAGACTGCCGCATGACTTTCAATCGTTCCTTGTGGAGTACACCAAAGCGTTGTTCTTCATCAATGATCACCAATTGCAACTGCTTGAAGTGAACGTCGTTTGAGAGCAGGCGATGTGTAGCAATGACCACGTCAACTTTTCCATCGCGGATTTGTTTTATCGCGAGTTTGGTTTCACTGGCAGTTTGCAAACGAGACAAACAGCGTACTTCAACACTATACTGAGTCAGTCGATCACGAAACGTGTGGAAATGCTGATCAGCTAGTACCGTGGTGGGAGCCAACAAAGCTACTTGACCCCCATGCATCACCACGTGAAGAGCAGCTCGGAGCGCCACTTCAGTTTTTCCAAAACCAACATCACCACACAGCAGTCGATCCATCGGTTTTTCCTGATTCACATCCGTGATCATATCCGCAATGGCTTGGTCCTGGTCGGCCGTTAAAGTGAACAGCGCATCACGGCCGCAATCGTTTTCTTCGGCGGTGACAGCGGTAGGGATAGCCGTGGCTTGAGCACCAGCCCGCTGGGCATGCATGGCCAGCAATTCTTTGGCGGTTTGGCGCACATCATCCTGCACTCGATGGACGATGGTTTCCCACTGGTGGCCAGATAAGCGCGTCAGCTTAGGTTGGGCCTGACCGAGATATTTTTCTATGCGATTCGCCGCCGTGAGTGGAACCAGTAGTTTGTCGTTACCCATGTAGCGTATCGTGATATAGTCTTCACCGTCGACCGGTTTAATGCCTTCAAATAAACCAATGCCATGATCAATGTGTACTACATAGTCACCCAATTCGAGATTGGTGATGTCGAGAGCATTGGCAAAAGTGGCAATCGTTTCTTCTGCACCAAATATATGATCATCCGTCAAGAATAATATATGTTCAGCGGGATAGATAAAACCCTCTAAGCTTTTGGCCGGCAGACTCATGGTGGCATCTGGCAACAGGGTGATGAGTTGTTCGGGATGAGCGGTGGCAATGCGCACGTGTAGATAGGCAGCGGCATCTTGTTTCAGTAATGGAAAGCGCTTATGATAAAATTTAGGTGTAATAAACTCATACTGCAGATTTGATTCTGTCCATAATGGTAAGTGCTGGCTGTAGGCTTTCGGAAAAATAGTTACCGCTGACAGTGGCGTGCGCGCAGTTTGTGTCGAAATATCGTAACGCTGGAGTCGTTCAATGGTATTACCGTCATATTCCAAACGAACCGCTTGTCGATCAACAATATCCACCACGTTACCGCGCACGGCAAAACTCCGCGGTGATACCGCCCGCGGAAAGCGTTCAAATCCCATTACGCTCAATTGCTGGGTTAATTCAGAAATTGATACTGTCTTGCCCGGCTTTATGTGGAGAGTCCGGCGCTTGAATTGGTCCGGCGCAATCGTATGTTCCTCGAGGAACAGGGGAGACACCACACAATCCACCGGAAAGGTCGCATCAAAGTATTGGCATAAGGCTTGTAATTGGTGAGCTTCTTTTTCGGTTTGTGCCAAAAAAAACACTGGGTTCTCGGCCAATAACGGCGGGAGACGGCGGGATAACTCGAAAGCGATTTCAGTGAGGGTCCGGAAATGCGACACAGTATCATCAACATAACACGCCTTGACAAGTTTTACAAAGTACGCTAAACTGCTGCCGTTTCGTCTGTCCTTTTTAGCGCCTAGTCATCCAAGTGTATGGGTTGGTCGGTTCTACTCACTCCTCCTAAAGTAGTCCGGCCGTTAAGTAGGCTTTTGTCTCACCTATACATTTGGGTGAGTAGGCGTTTTACGTATCCACTCTTTAACTTTTTGTGCAGCCTGTTCAATAACATCAGGTAGTTGTTGTTCTTCTTCCTTGGTAAATTTTCCCAGCACATAATCAGTAGTATCGTGAATCACCTCATTTGGATCAGCTGGTGCTGTACCTATTTTCAGTCGAGCAAATTGAGAGCTGCCGAGGTGATCAATAATCGATTGGACACCGTTATGTCCACCGGACGATCCTTTGGTACGGAAACGAATAGTACCGAGCGGCAAATCTTTATCATCAAACACCACCAATACATCAGGTAGGCTGATCTTGTAATAGCGCATAGCAGCTTTGACTGCTGTGCCAGAATTATTCATAAATGTATCTGGTTTGAGATAGATGACGTGGGGTTGTTGAGGGAGAGCATCAATGACGCGAAAACCCACGTTGTGTCTCGTCTTTTCATATTGTTTTCCTGGGTTGCCTAAGCCTACAATCAGCTTCATACGGTTTACGATTTGGGCATGGTCTGGCTCACATCCAAATAAATCGGTACGCCATCATACGGGCAGCGGTCACGGATGGCTTTCTCAATGGCATGAATCACTGCCGGAGCCACATTTTTTGGTCGAGGTGTGAGCAAGATAAACCGTGGTGGCTGAATCGAATATTGATTTAATCCGCTAATCACCAAGTCGCGTTTCGGTTTGGCAGCAAAACCTTGGCGGCGTTCTTTGGGTTGACGTGACATTATTTGTCGCACAATGCCATCTAATTCTTTTTGCTCCATCCAGTGGCGTTGAAAATCGTAGACGGTTTGGACCAAATCAAGCATGGCCGTAGTACGTTGGTGTTCCAGGGCAGAAATAAAGATGATGGGCGTTTGCGGCGAGAAATCAAAGTGACGGCTGTAGTATTTGAAATACTCATTCATTGTGGATGGCGTTTTATTCGGAATCAAATCCCACTTGTTGACAGCCAGGACAAAACTCTTCCCTTTCATTTTGATGTAGTCGAACAAGGCTTTATCCTGGTGCGAGATGCGTTTATCGGCTTCAATCACACACACTACTACATCGGCCCGGCCAATGGCTTCTTTGGTACCGCGCACACTGAGCACTTCAATCATGCCATCATGGCCTTTGCCCACTTTGGTTTTGCGGCGCATACCGGCCGTATCAATCAAGTTATAGAAGCGACCATTATATTCTAGGAGTGTATCGTGCGGGTCGCGGGTGGTATGCGGTAATGGGCTGACAATCACGCGTGGTTCACCAAGTAGAGCATTAAATAAAGTAGATTTTCCGACGTTTGGTTGCCCAACTAGGGCTACATGTACACTGGAGCGCTCTTCAATTTTGGTGGCGTGCTGGGGAATCAAGGCAAACGCGGCATCGAGCAATTCTGCTGTCCCGGTACCATTTTTGGCAGAGCACGGAACCTGTTCACGCAATGGTAAACTGGCAAAGGTCGCAATGGCTTGATGGCGTAGCCGGATACTGTCGCATTTGTTCAATGCCACTACAATCAGTTTACCCGATTTCTGTAAGAATAAGGCCGCTTCGCGATCCTGTGGCATCAGATCACCTAGCCCATCCACCACAAACAATAACGCATCCGCTTCAGCCAAGGCTTGGTCAACTTGTTTACGAATCTCCTGATCAAGTGGATCATACGATGACATATCCAAACCACCCGTATCAATCAGATTTGCACTAAAGCCTTTCCAGTGCACTAACGCGCGGTTTTGATCTCGCGTGGTATTTGGGATTGGTGAAACAATCGCATGACCGGCATCGGTCAGTCGATTAAACAGTGTGGATTTACCGGCATTAGTACGTCCAATCAGAACAATGTTCGGATACTTATTCGGTACTGGTCGGGGTGGTTGTGGCATCGCTTCCAACAATAATGATGAAATCAGCTCCGGAATCAAGCACAGATCCGTCACTATCTAAGCTTAACAGGGTTTCTGTTTGTCGGCTACTGGCTAATGCGCCATGACTCTTACTTTGCAGATCAGTGGCAACACCCGCGTCGATATCGCTGGTGAGTTGGTAGATAGTAGTAGTGGCGTAGTCGCGGGTGAGCGCATTACCGACATTGCTAACCGTATATCCTTGTTGTTCCAACTGGCCTGCGATGGCACTGGCTAATCCTACCGTATTCGTACCATTCAATACCTGAACCGTTATTTTTTGTTCATCAATTTCTTCTCCTTCGCCAGTGGCCTGGAGCGTAAAGATCGTCCGCGCCAGTTGCCTAATTTCGCTATAATCGTAATCACCCGCATTTGGTACCACCACCGAGGCACCCGTTTCCGTAGAAATGGTCGTATGCACTAAACCATCAGTGGAGTCATCCACGGTTTGGTTAATAATATGGTCTGGGGAAATAGATCCAGCCAGTTGTAATATACGCGAAGCTTCCCACAATTCAATGTTGGTCAGTAAATGATCCTCTAAATCGGAGGTTAAATTGGAGATCTTGGTAGGATTCAGTACTGTACCAGCCGACAGTACTTTATCTTTGAAGCCTTGTAAAACCGCTTGTTGGCGGCGGGCGCGCGCAAAATCACTGCCTTCATCACCATTCGGCG
>DOSP01000062.1:3298-15416 GCA_003512175.1 Candidatus Kerfeldbacteria bacterium | reverse complement strand
CCATTCGGCGAGCCAGGGGCTAATTTTCGAATGCGCGCATAAATCAAGGCTCGTTCTCCATCCATCTGTTCCGTACCGGCGGTGAATTCCACAGCACAATAGGGGCCATCATCCAGATAATAGAGATTCCGTTTTGGACATGGTGTAGACAGTTCCTTGGCTCCATACAAACCAACAAAGTCTTGTGCCACCGTCACATCAATACCGTTCACATCATCAATCAACTGGCGGAAACCGGAAAAATCGAGCAGAACATAATAATGAATCGTTAACCCGGTCACCTCAGAAACTTTGTCCATGGTCAGCTCCATTCCTCCCAGCCCGTAGGCATAATTAATTTTACGTCCTTCGTCATTAATTATCACTACAAGATCGCGTGGCAGGGATAATAAGGCAACCTGTTGAGTAGACGGTTTGATACTGGCTACCATAATCGAATCAGTCAGCGTGCCACCATCGTGTCCTTCGCCACCAATACCGAGTAACAATACATTCACTCGATCCTTTTGTTCACCACGTGCGGGGGTATCATATTGAGTGATCAATGCGCTCAGTTGTCCCAGGACAGACGGTGTATTTGAAGCCGTCCGATACACTGACCAATACAGCAGGCTGGCGGTGATCGCTAAGATGACGGGTATGACCCATAACCGGTGGTCGAATACTTTTTCTTTTTCTGCCACGGGTTCGTTGATTTCCGGCATAGCGCCAAGTATAGCCCGCGCACTTGATTTGTTCAAGGATTTCTTGTATGGTATTGGAGACCTATGGATACCAAGAAGAAAGTCCTGATTATTGAGGATGAAGCCCCGCTCAGTAAGATCTTAGCCGAAACCCTCACGGAAGTCGGCTTAGAGGTAGATGTGGCCGTGCACGGTGAGGAAGGGTGGCATAAAACCAGAGAAAATCGACCGGATTTGATTTTACTCGATATCATTATGCCGCGCTTAGACGGCTTTGTCTTTCTTAAACGGCTACGGGCTAATAAAAAATTAGCAGACATTCCTGTGATTATTCTGTCGAACTTGGGTCAAGAATCAGATATTGCTGAAGCGCGTGAATTAGGTGCGCTGGATTACTTAGTCAAATCTAACCACACCATCGAAGCCATTGTGCAACGGGTTCAACAAGTTCTGCATGCATCCTAAGTTAGCTAAGTTTGGTTCCTACGTGTGGGAATTGGTCAAGGTGGTCGCCATTTCGTTGGCGATTGTTCTGCCGATCCGATACTTTTTGGTCCAACCATTTTATGTGAAAGGGGCTTCTATGGAACCCAACTTTCATGATTACGAATATCTGATCATTGATGAATTAAGTTATCGCTGGCGCCTGCCGGAACGAACTGAAGTGGTCGTGATGCGTGATCCATTGGAGCACAGTAAGTTTTTTATCAAGCGCATTATTGGGTTACCTGGCGACACAGTTTTATTTGATCAAGGTGATGTCTATGTCAATGGAATCCTGCTTGATGAGGCAGCCTATTTAGCCGGAACGGTAGAAACACTCACTGTCAATGGCATGAATGAAGTCACGCTGCAGGATAACGAGTATTTCGTGATGGGCGATAATCGTCCAGCCAGCTTTGATTCCAGACGGTTCGGGGCGGTCGATAAATCAGAATTTGTCGGTCGCGTGTGGGTACGGGCTTGGCCGTTTACTAAATTTGCCACCTATTAAACTTTGAATATTTATGCCAAAGAAAAAAGAAGCCAAATCAGTGAAACCCGTGAAAGCGACAAAAGCCCGTCGTAAGTTCGAACCACCACAATTACTGAAGGGCATGAAGGATATTCTTCCGGAAGAACAATCCTATCGCTTGGCAATCTTACGGAAGCTAGAAGATATTGCGGTGGCCTATGGCTATCAACGCATCGATACGCCTATTCTCGAACAGACCAGTTTGTTTCAACGGTCGATTGGCGAACATACCGACGTCGTCCAGAAGGAAATGTACAGTTTTGAAGATAAGTCCGGTGATACCGTCGCCATGCGACCAGAGTTTACTGCTTCTATTGCCAGAGCCTACATTGAGCATGGCATGATGAATCGGACACAGCCAGTGAAACTCTATACTATTGGACCATTGTTTCGACATGATCGGCCACAAGCTGGGCGGTATCGCCAATTTTGGCAGCTGGATTTAGAAGTGATCGGCGAAGGCCAACCAGTGATTGATGCTGAGTTGATTGCCATCGGCTACTTCTTATTCCGAGATCTTGGTTTAGATGCCACTGTGCATATTAATAGTATCGGTGATGAGCAATGTCGACCACAGTATATTCAAGTACTACAAGATTATTTTAGAGCCCGCAAAAAAAATCTGTGTGAAAACTGCAAGCTGCGTTTAAGCAAAAACACCTTACGATTATTAGATTGCAAAGAACCAGCCTGTCAGGAAATTGCCCAAGATGCGCCGCAAATTGTGGACCACCTGTGTGCGCCATGTCGGGATCACTTTGTGAAAGTCTTAGAACATTTAGATGAGACACAAATTCCCTATACCCTCAATGCCAAAATTGTGCGTGGTTTAGATTATTACACGCGCACAGCCTGGGAATTCTTTCCCGTCTTGCAAGGTGAAGAACAAATGCAAAGTCAGTCAGCCTTAGCTGGTGGGGGACGTTATGATAATTTGTTGGAGTATTTAGGGGCAACACAACCAGTGCCAGCATCTGGCTTTGCTGCTGGCATCGAGCGGCTGATCCTAGCCATGAAATCAAAGAATATTGTCTTACCGAGTTTGTATGTGCCAGATGTGTATTTAGCGCAACTCGGTGCGTCGGCTCAGAAACGCTCAATTAGTCTCATGGAACAGCTGCGCCAAGCTGGCTTCAAAGTATGGGGCAATTTGGTGAAAGAAAGTTTGTCGGCGCAATTAAAAGTAGCCAATAAGTTAGGGGTACGCTTCACCTTAATTTTGGGACAGAAAGAATTATTGGACGGCACCATCATTGTGCGCGATATGGATAGCGGTTCGCAGGAAATTGTTGATATTAAGAAAATTGAAAAAGAATTAGCGAAACGTCTTGAAAAGGCGCCGAAGCCCACCCAACCCCGTACGGTGGGTGCCTACGATGCCTTAGCGGCAAATTTAGAAGAACAGCCCAATGTGCCTGGTCCGGTGGTCACTACTCCCGCTGAACCAGTCCAGCCTGAATTACCGGTGTAAGTATGGATTGTCTCTTTTGCAAAATTGTTGCTAAAGACATTCCCAGCCAACCCATCGTTGAAACTGACCAGGTGATCGTCATTCCGGATATTGCTCCAAAAGCCAAAGTGCATGTATTAGCTATTCCCAAACAGCATTTGGTTAGTCTAAATGATATCACCGATCAGAATAAATCTATTCTCGCAGAGTTAGGCATAGCAATTCGGCAGACGGTCCAAAAACTCGGTATTGCTGAATCTGGCTATAAAGTCATTGTGAATAATGGACGCGATGGCGGACAAGCGGTGCCACACTTACATATGCATGTGTTGGGTGGAGAACGAGTGCAAGGAATAACATAGCCCTGCAATCTGGAAAGTTGACAAGGTTCGGAAAGAAGTGGTATAGTCCACGCGCAGTTCTTAAATATTTGTTCTCACCTAGGGAGGTGAAATTTTGTGCCAGCGATTAGAGTAGCGAAGAACGAAACGGAGTCCAACGAAAGTCTAGTGCGTCGGTTCGTTCGTAAAGTGCAGGCTAGTGGTAACTTACTGCTAGTGAAGCAAAAACAGCATCGTCAGCGTCCAGCTAGTAAACGGTTGAAACGCCGTAGCGCCATTCTCCGTAGTAAAGCCCGCGATAAGCGTGAATACCTGCGTAAAATCGGCAAGCTCGACGAAATGCCAGATCGTTCTAAGCGGAAGTTTCGCCGTTAAAAGCAAAAACCCAAAAGCATGAGCGTGTACGCAACTATTCAACGAGACATGGTCGCCGCCTTAAAAAATAAGGTAAACCATGAGGTCTCAACCTTGCGTGGGTTAAAAGCGGCTATCCAAAAAGACGCGATCGACAATAAGAGCCCGGTTGATGATGATCAGCGGGCTTTTGTTGTGTTAAAGCAGGAAGCCAAAAAACGAGAAGATGCTATCTCAGCCTATACCGCGGCCGGTCGGATGGATCTCGCAGAAAAGGAGCAAGCTGAATTAAAAACCATTGGTCAGTATTTACCTGTCCAACTATCGGAAAGTGAAGTGAAGGCGGTGGTTCAGCCATTAGTTGAACAAGCCGCTGACAAAAATTTTGGCAGTTTGATGAAACAGGCGATGCAGCAGTTACAAGGTAAAGCCGATGGGAAAGTGGTGTCGACGGTCTTGAAACAACTTTTGGCTGTGGTGGTTGTTTTCTTTTTTGCAACACCAGCATTTGCTCAAGTAAATACCAGCTTTGATTTTATTTTAGGTGATGCTTCCCCGGTCGACATTATTGTAGCCATCATTAATTGGACGCTCGGCATTTTAGCCTTATTAGCGACTCTGATTATTCTGTATGGTGGATTTACCTGGATGCTGGCTCAGGGTGATGAAGCCAAAATTGAGAAAGCCAAACTGATTTTGCGAAATGCGGTGATTGGCTTGGTGATTATCTTAGCGTCCTGGGGGATTGCTCGATATATTATTAATTTGCTGCTCGATGTCACCGGTGCTACCGACAATGATTATACCACTCCGTATGATCCATACGAACCTGGTTCCGGCTCGCCCTTCTACGTTGATCATACCAATCCGGCTGATGAAGAAACGGATGTGCCCTTATGTCACATCATTGCCGTGACCTTCTCGTATCCAGTGAATGAAGATTCGGTCACCAGTAGTAGCTTTATGACCACTATCCCGGCCGATACGGCGACAAATCCAGACGGTGGGAAAGAAGCCGGTGATAGTTGTACTGATGATATCCAGTGTTTGTCTGGAGCTTGCACCGATGGTGGAATATGTGATGGTGATCAAGTGGCTGGATCGTTTGCCTTTTCTGAAAGTGATTACGCGGCGGTGTTTTACCCCAGTGCCGATTATTTATCGAACACCACGTATCGAGTTGAACTTGCCACTGATATTGAAGGCATCAATCCAGAAACTGGTGCGGTGTATAATCTCACATCCGGTGACGCTAAACGCATCTTCACCTTTACCACTGGCACTACGACTGACGATATTCCACCCAAAGTTGACGTGACTGATGTGACCCCCTATCCGGAAGATGAAGAAACCGATATTTGTCTCAACCCAACTTTGCAAGCGACATTTTCTGAGAGCCTTGATCCAGCGTCTCCCTCAGACGAAAATGTCTGGCTCTATGCCTACGACGGATCAGATCCGAGTGATAGTCTTAATGTCGACTCAATTCGTTTAACCAGCATTGGTGGTGAGGCGGACGACACCATTGTTACTTCACCAGAAACTGAATTATCCAGTTACACTGACTATGGTTTAAGTCTCTATAGTGGTGATAGTAGTACCGATACGTTCGAAGGTGCCATCTATGATACCTGTGGCAACCCACTCAGCGGTGATTTTGATGACAACATGGAAGGCAGCACCACTGATGATTTTGTTGATCCCGCATCGTCCGGTTTAGATCAAGCTTTCTGTAATTGCACCACTGGTACGGATAGCTGCAACGTAGCTGTGGGGGATTCCAGCTGCTCCGTAGACGAAGCTACCACCTGCACCTTAGACAGCACCTGCAGTGATACCAGTGATGATTACGTGGCATTTGATTATCAGTGGACGTTCACCACGGGAGATGAACCATATTGTTTACCAGACATTGATGATATTACTCAAGAAGATTATTACTATAGTGAAGATGAAGCTCCGACCGGGGATACAGGCAGCGAAGATACCGGCGTTGTGCTGATAGAAGGTAGTTATCTCTATCCGTTTTATGACGTTGATTTTGACAATAACATTTCTGCCGCTGGCATGGGCTGTTTTGATACCGATTTCTCTGCTACCATGTCGTGTTTTATCGGCAACACCGGTAGCACAGCCATTACGTTACGTACGCCGGTAGCCAGTCGCACTGGCCACATCGTGGTGGAGAATGGTGATGGGTCCGATACCTCGGGTGAAACCGCCATTATTGATTCACCATACATTCGCAACACATCACCACTGAGTGGCCCATCTGGCCAATATGTCACTATTCGTGGTACCAACTTCGGTGATTATGATCCCGACGATGCCAGCACCTCACTCGGCCAGGTGTTCTTTGATGAGAGCGAAGCGGAAGTGCTGTGTAGTGATGGTTGGGATGATGATCAAATTATTGTGCGCGTGCCGGATGGCTTTACCAGTGCCGATACGCCATTAATTCAAGTGATCACGTCTGATGGCTACTATAGTAATGATGAAGGCTTTACCATGACAGATGGCGAACCAGGTCCAGGGATTTGTGAACTGGACCCAAGTTGTAGTGATACCGGGGCAGATGATGTGACGGCGATTGGTGAAAACTTCGGTGATGACGGGACAGTTTATTTTGATCCAAGTGAAGGCGACTATGTAGAGGGCACGGTAAGCCAATGGAACGTGTTTAATAGCACGTACAACAGCCAAACGGTGGTCACCTCAGGTACCCCTGTCACCGAACCGGATACCTATACCTTTACGGCCGGGAATAATGACGGCATCAGCAATGGGCTAGACTTCGATATCACTTGCAGTGAGCCACCGCAATTATTTGAGTACTACCAATGTGATCTCGACAATGATACCTACTACTTATCCAATCCCACCGCCTATTCCGATAACGCCTGTGTGAACAGCGTCATCTACTTTGCCTTCACCAATGGCATGTCGGATAGCACGGTTGAGGCGAACACCCATGTCTATCGCTGTAATGATACGGCTCCGTTTGATTCCACAGCCTGTACCACGGAAATTTCTGGGACCTTCGTGAGTGATTACCTGAACGCGGGCTATATTGGTGGCGATAGCACAGAAACATTAGATGGCAGTAGTGATGTAACTGGTGACGGTGTGGCTGATGAACAAGATGCCTACAGCGCCTATACGTTTTATCCGGACGATAGCTTAAGTGCTGGTTATTATTATCAAGTCAGTCTCTCAACCGACATTACCAATACGGCCGGTGTGGCCCTAGACAGCGATTACAGCTGGCACTTCCAGGTGCGAGATGATACCAATAATTGTGTGGCCGATTATCTGGCGTTGAATCCGGCAACGGAACGAGCTAATAGCTACGATAGCTTTGATGCCTGTATCGATAACTATAGCTACAACGATACCAGCTATTCGCTGCGGGCTCGCTTAGCCACTTCGGATTGTTTGGTGCTGGATGACGCGGGAGATTATACCTGGTCGGTGGATGATGGTGATATTCTCAAATTTGGTGAGAACGATGCCGACAGTGGTGACGATGCTGGTTCCAGCGCCACGGATACTTCCACCATTGGCTACAATACCGTCTGTTTGCAAGGGGAAGATGAGGATAATGATGGCATTACTACCGTCACTGCCAATTTACTTGATCCAGCGGATAGCAGTGTGGCGGCAACTGATGATGCCTTGGTCGAAGTGGATTATGGGTTCTGCACGCAAGATAGTGACTGTTACACCGCCGATTGTCGAGATACCTACTGTGATCCCACTACTTCGCATTGTGCCCCGGACATTACCGGCTTTAATCCCAACAATTCCTCGGGCTCTGATGTTGGGCCCGGCGGCTGTGTCACCTTGAATGGTTGTTATTTTGGGAGTGATCAAGATCAAGCCGGCTACTGCACCTGCACGGATTTAGGGATTGATGATCCGAGTACCAGCGAGGAAGATGAAAGTGCGGACACGGAAACCTGTACAGTAGAAGAGGGGAGTACTACCTGCTTGTTAAATGATGGTGTTCATACCTGCAGTTTAGGCGAAGAATATTGTGAGCTGGGTGAAACCTGTTCTACTGAATCCAGTAGTGCGAATTATGATTTAGATTTTTTCCAAGGCTGTGATTGCACCATGAGCGATAGCAGTGGTCGAACCTGCCAAGTGGATGAAGGCTATGATAAATGTGTCGTATCTGGCTTAGATACCTGTGATGCTTCAGATACTACCTTCTCGGACGGCGGGACAGGCGTAGTCAGCTTTGATACCACGGAAGCGTCGTATCCATCGGAAACCATTTGTGGTGACACTTGGGATAACGACCAAGTCATTGCGCAGGTTCCAACTGATGGTTCTGTGACCGCCGGTAACTACACTCTGACCCTATCCAGTTATTATGATCTATCCGATGCCTATGATGAATCCGCCTGCACTGTTGGCAGTGATGCCACGCCTTGTCTCTGTCGGGCTGATCCAGACACCGGCCGGGAAGATACCACTACCGATCTCTATGGTGAAGGCTTTGATATTCTCACCAGCGATGGTGGAGAGGAAGTCACTTTCTCTGGTTCTACCAGTCGTATTGCCACAGACGGCAGCGAGTTGTGGAGCAGCGCTAATTTCATTGATGATGCGATTGTACCGGATGGTGCAGTGACGGATGATGAAGGTGTCCAATTGGAAAGCGATAGCTATACCAGCAATGCTCTAGAATTTTCTGTTAGTTGTGGTTCAAATTATGATTGTTCTACTGGGTGTTGCAGTCAGGGTCAATGTGCTGCGGCTGAAGAGTGTAATGTGTGTGAAGGGGATTCTGATTGCACCTATGGCAGTTGTTTATCTACCTGCGTTGATGGCATGTGTGCCCCCTATATTATTGAGTTGAGCCCAGAATCTGGCGCAGTTGGTCAGCCCACCACTATTCAAGGTTGCCACTTTGGGACGTATTATGATCCAGCCATCTATACCCCCGGGAGCGTTGTCGAGGTGGATGGCATCACGGCTGACCTAGCGTGCAATACCACCGATGCGTGGACGAATTTGCAAATTATTGCCACCATGCCGGATGGAATTTTTTCAGATGACACCACCGATTCTGCCGACGTCGTCGTTCAACAAGTGTATACCAGTGGCAGTAGCCAAGTAGCTCAAAGCAGTAATACGGTGACGTTTAACCGTGATGACAGTTGTTCCGAAGTTGATTTGCCGGTGTTATGTGATGCGGATCCGGCCTATAGCCCAGTGACCACGGCTTATGATATTGATTTATCAGGTGAAAATTTCCGAGACCAAAATGATGGTTATTGTACCTGTACCACCGATACCTTAGGCGATTGTGATATAACCGATGGTGATACATCATGCACCGTCAGTGAGACAACTACCTATTACGTCAATCCAGACTTCACTTCAGAAACCTGTGCCACCACCACCTCGAACGCCTATACGGCCTATGACAGCATTAACGAGTACTGTACCTATACAGATCCTAGCGATTCAACTATTACCTGTACCATTGCGGTTGATGATAGTTCCTGCTCTGTGACTGATACAGAAACCTGCTCTGCTGACTCCACTGATTCAACCATTGTTTGTTCAGATACGTTGAGTAACTTTACCCAATTGGATGGTTCGGTTGAATATGAAAATAACATCGAAGCCAATGTGGATTGGACACAATATTTTAGTACGCAATACATCACAGATGTACCAGAAGGATCAGAAACTGGTGATGTCGTGACCATTGCCACAACCGATGCGGGTACCCAATGTTCCAGTAATGGCTTAGAGTTTCCCGTCACGTGCAATTCCTGCAGTGACTGTAATTCCAGTGATACCTTAATGAATTGCAATCTAGATTATGACCCAGCCTTTGGCAGCTGCACCACGGATACCACAGGCTTTTGTCGAGCCGAACCGGATTCTTGCTGTAACCAGACTAGTTGTGTCTATGATGATGGTGTCAGCGAAACCGAAGATACCGGTACCTGCGAAACTCAACCAATTTTCGAATTGGATGATACCGATGCCGATGGGTTGTCCGATGTGTTTGAAGACAGTTTGGGCTACGATGATGCCCTGCAAGATACCGATGATGACGGTACGATTGATTCTGATGAAGCCGGCATCTTTAATGGTAACTCTGCGTTGGTCGGTATTGAATCAGTTACGTTCCCTACACCCAGCAGTACTGATATTTGCCCCAATGCCCAAATGCAAATTCAGTTTAGCCGGCCAATTACCACTAGCGACGCCTTTCCGTTCAATGATAATGACACCCTACTCGACGAAGATGGCAACGACATTACTGATTACACAGATGATGTGGCGGCCGAAGATATTGAATTTACCGATTATATCCGTCTGCACAAATCTACTCAGGCTGATTTGGGTGGCGCCAATGATGTCAGTGATATCAGTATTTCGAATGATGGTACTACCCTGACTTTGGAATTAGACGACATTTTATCGTTTAATAAAACCTACGAAATTATCATCGAATCAACCGATACTGTCCAAAGCGGTACGAATTATCATCTAGGTATTGTTGATGCAGAGAGTGGCGTGGCTATCGGTTGTACCACAGAAATGGATAGTGAGGGATTGTGCTATGATGACACATCGAATTACACTCGCTATGTCTTTACCACCACAACCAGTGCTCGCTATTCTGACGTTTGTGGTCCAGCGGTGGTGACCCTGGAAGCGGATGATGAAGATTTTATTGATGTTAGCTATACGTTTAGTGAGCCTGGTCAGGAAGAAGATTTCACCGCTACAGTCTATGCCGCTGGTGATGATGAAACACCCGAGACTGATGATGATCAGCCCATTACGCGTATCGATGATGGTGTAGATGACGGCTTTTACTGGACCTATGATTGGGATCCCGTCTATGCAAGTCTGGAAGATCTTGAGGCCGCTTCATGCCCGGTCGCAGGTATTATTACTGAAGATGAAGTGGGCAGTTGTGCCTGTACGGTCTCGGAGAGCTGCACGATTACCGCGGGCGAAGAAACCTGCACGACCAGCAGTGGGGTGGCCTGTTACACCGACTCTCCGAACGATGTCTGTGACGCTTTCGATTCGAATTACACTGGTTCCGGCTGCAGTTGCACAGTGTCAGAGGAGTGTACCATGATAGCCGATGAAACCAGCTGTACCGTTGATATTAATGAAACAGAAGTGAGTTGTGCCCCCACTTCTGGCACCTGTACTGAAAGTGATGCGGCTTGGGAAGCTGGCGACTTTACTGAAGATGACTCAACACAAACCATGACAGCCGATACCCCCGATGAAAATGGAAGTAACTCTGATACGTTAACGGTGACAGTGACTGGAGATGGATCTGTTGAACAAGGCTGGGGGAATAGTTCTTCTACCGTGGATGATTTAGAAGATAGCCTCGTGTACGATTTTTACTACTGTGATGGTGACTATTTAGTAAGCTATACCAACAGTGATTACAATTTCTATTGGGCGTACTGTCGTGGTACCGATCCGCAAGATGACGAGTTCTTACCAGAATTTGAAGAGGTTTTTAGTCGCAGTGATACGGATATTGATGCCGCCTACGGCAGTGATCAAGCCTTTATTTACGAGGCAGCTTTTAAAGATACGCGTGCCGCCACCAATGATGCCACCACGAACAATAACATCATTGCCGTACGGGTGTATCCCAATGATTTTGATGATGATTTAACGACACCCGGTGATGCCATGAATCCAGATCTGTGGTATTTGCTGAATACCAGCAATACTGGAGCGTCGGTGAGCGAGACAACCATTAATGGGTATGATGCGGTCACGGTAGGGAACACCACCTATGTAGCGGCCACCAATTTGCCGGAAAGCGGTACCACATTGTCGCCCTATATCTTCGTTATTGCCTACAGCACAGATGCCGAAGCTGCCACTACTGATGTGGCCGCCGGTATTTTAGAAGGCTTCAAGTTTAACCGTAATGAATCGTTTGCTGACGAATGCGCCTTGCAACAATCCTATGTCATTGAGGATACCGATCGCATCACTGATCTTGGTTCAATCTCGTATTTGTTGAGTTCGTACTACTATAACGATTCTGATGCAAATGGTGTCGATGATTTTCCAGCCTTAGGGAGTGGTTCATACATCGCTGGGCTCACTACCTCCATTTGGCCGTCGTGGGACGAAGCCTTTGGCGCGGTCTTAGGCCAAACCTTACCCACTGATCCCACGAACGAGTTTGCCGACGCCGCCACGGCTTGTCCGTACAATCCGCCAGATTTATCACTCGGGGAAACCACCGGTACCT
>DOSP01000062.1:0-3230 GCA_003512175.1 Candidatus Kerfeldbacteria bacterium | reverse complement strand
AACCACCGGTACCTATTATGATGAATCCGGCACCTGCTGGGACCCAGTGCTCAATGATTTCTATGGCCCAGAAGAATCGCACACCTATTTGTATCAGTACCGTGATGCCGATGATTACGCGCTCTACACCAATTTGGAATATACTGGCACCGGCAGTTGGATTGATGGGAAATATGATCCGTGTGCCAGCTATGATGACGGTTCAACGGTCGGTTCAGGTATCAGTGACTACTCTGACAGTGGGTGCAGTACGTTTGATTATGTGGTGGAAGACAGCGAAACCACTGACAACGCCACGTATGCCGACCTCTTCTGATCAGGTTGAAGATATCTTCGAATCAAGTGGTATAGCCGAGCCGGTATTGACTCCAGTTGAATCTGTTCCACCTCCCATTGTCGTCGCACCACAGCGATCCTACCGTCGGTTGATACTCATTGTTGCCATTTGCCTGGTGGCTTTGCTACTATTAGGTGGTATTGGTTTTGGGGTATGGTGGTGGGCACAACCAGATGCACCGATCAATGTCAACGAGCCGATCATCAACGAAACGGTCGTGACTGTTCCAGAAAACGTGAATACAACGCCAATCAACCTGAATACCACCGTCAACACCAATACCGCACCGGTAGCTACATTTGTGGATGTTGACCATGATGGACTATCAGATGCGGAGGAGCTCGTGGAGAACACGAATCCAAAAAAAAAGGATACCGACGAAGATGGCTTGTCGGATCGAGAAGAGGTTCGTGTGTACAATACCGACCCACGTAATCCTGATACCGATGGTGATGGATATACTGACGGCAATGAGGTGACGCATTTTTATCACCCCAATAGCCCTGATCCCAAAAAACGTTTATTCGATTTACCACAATAACTTAATAAAAAAACCTATGGATTTTCCCAGCCCATCACAACCCACCTCACCGCAACCGGTACCACCACAGCCGGTTCAGCCACAACCTGTACAAATTCCCGTGCAAAGCCACCCGGGTGCGATGGGTACAGATGAGCAGGTGTACACCATGCCAGAAAAGTTTATTCCCGCTACGCAAGCCGCTGCTGTTCCCACCAAACGGCCTAAGAAAATGGTTACCATCATCTTGATTGTGGTAATCGTCTTGGCTGTCTTAGGCATTATTGGTGGAGTATTATTTTATGTCTTGCGCATGATGAATGATGAACCGGTCGTGACTGATGCGCAAAATGCAGTGGTGGTGAATACGAATAACGCTAATACTGTGGCCAATGTCAATGTGAACGAAAATGATAACGTTAACGTGAATGAGAATGCAAACGAAAATGAAAATGTGAATGAGGATACGAATGAAAATGTGAATGCAAATGCAAATGACAATATCAATGCCGTAGTCAACGAAAATGCCAATACGAATGCGAACACGAACACCGCCACAACCGAAGTGCCCGTGCCAGGCAAAGATACCGATGAGGATAGTTTAACGAATGATGAAGAAAAGATTTGGGGAACAAAAGCCGACTTACCGGATAGTGATAGTGATGGATATACTGACGGGGTCGAAATCTTGGCTGGGTACGATCCAACCAACGCCACCAGTGCTGGCCGGTTAGCTGATAATGCCGCTCTGGTCGGTACCTTTGCCAACGATGATTACAATTATACGGTGCTCTATCCAACTGATTGGTTAGCCGAAGCTTTGGCGGAAGGTGACAATTCTGAAGTATTATTAACACCAAATACGCTTGATTTAGCTGGGCAATATATCGCCATTACAGTGATAGAAAATCCAACCGGCTTTACGGCAGTCGATTGGTATGTCGATACCGCCAATGTTGATGAAGCAGATCTCATTACCTTTATCACTTTTGCTGGAGCCACCGGGGTATGGAGTACGGATGGTACTACTGCCTACTTAGCAAACACCGATTATATCTACGCGGTGAGCTATCGGTATGGTAGCAGCACTGAGCTGTTTTTCC
The DNA here is from genome assembly GCA_003512175.1 of Candidatus Kerfeldbacteria bacterium. Lineage (GTDB taxonomy): Bacteria > Patescibacteriota > Patescibacteriia > UBA9570 > UBA9570 > UBA9570. Next base: position 1,270 of record DOSP01000062.1, on the reverse strand, counting down.
CCACATCATTTGAGATGGTCGCCAAGAGCCTGACACTGACGGAGCCTAAAAAACGTCAAAACAGCAACGACAACACGAACGCTGCCAATGCCAACGAAGCTGAAAGTTGAACTATCTAAGCATGTGTCGGCTCCGCTGGTCACACCATCATTGATCAAGCACATTTGGCAGGGCACACGTCGTCATGTCCGTATCCCAACGAATTGGCAGGCGGTGAGTGTTGTGGTTGTGGGTGATGCCGAAATGAAAGGTCTGAATCAGCGGTATCGGCAGCAAGCCAGTGTTACCGATGTGCTATCGTTTCCGTATGGCCATGATGGCGGTGAAATTGTGCTGTGTTATTCACAAGCCAAGCGACAAGCCAAGTTAAAACAAGACAGTCTGCGCCGAGAGGTGAGCTGGTTACTGATTCACGGATTGTTGCATCTACTCGGGTATGATCACGAACGGACACGTGATGCGCAGGTCATGCGTCCATTAGAGCAAAAGATTTTGGCCTATGTTTAGCTTTAAACGCTTGTTCCAGAGTTTTCGGTATGCCTGGCAGGGTTTGAGCCACGTCTGGAACTATGAGCAAAATTTTCGGGTACAGAGCTACATAGCCGTGCTGGTAGTGATTGCCATGTTGGTGTTTCGGGTCACACTGGGTGAAGCGATCATTTTGACGATGATGATCGTATTTGTGCTCGTTTTGGAGGTCGTGAACACAATTTTTGAGAAATTTGTTGATATTTTGAAGCCGCGTTTGCATATGTACGTTGGAGTGATCAAAGATTTAATGGCTGCCGCCGTGTTGTTAGCCGCTGTGGGAGCAGTGGCTGTGGCCGCAATGGTGTTTATTCCATATATTGTGGTACAATAACACTATGCCTAAAGGCGATATCATCACTGGCTTAGACATCGGCTCAACCACCATCCGTGTTGCTGTCGGCCAAATGAATCCACACGATAACGACCTCCATATTATTGGTGCTGCTGAACACCCAGCCGAAGGCATTAATAAAGGGGTAGTCACCAGCATCGAAGATGCCGTGGCTAGTATTTCCGGTGTATTAGATAAGGTTGAACGGATGACCGGTATTCCAACCGAACGGGCTTATGTCAGCGTTAATGGGAGCCATATCGTATCGCAAGAGAGCCATGGTGTGGTGGCGGTATCCAAGGCCGATGGTGAAATTAAGGAAGACGATGTCCAACGGGCCATTGAAGCTGCTCAAACGGTGGCCACTCCACCTAATTACGAAATATTGCATGTTATCCCCCGGCAATT
>DOSP01000026.1:947-6561 GCA_003512175.1 Candidatus Kerfeldbacteria bacterium | reverse complement strand
CAGTGCAGCCCAACGTGATCGCTTAGTGCGCGCTGCGTCCGGCAGTGAGATTAAGGTCAGTGAAGATCACACACCACAAAACGTCGATGAGGTATTTGCCCGCGCCAAGCAGGATGCCATTGCGTTAGGTGAAATTCGCCAAATGATGCGCCGAACCTTTGCCATTATGGGTCCGAAGTTTGCTAATGCCGTTCGCGCCGAATTAAAACCTATGCCGAATGCGGATAAAAAAGAAGGGGTCACCTACATGAACGACCTGTTGAGCAAAACACAAGGCACGGTCATTAAGGAATTAATGGCTGACGCAGCCTTCAAAACCAGTTTAGGCGAACGAAAGGTACAAGAACTACGGTTTTCGAATGAAGCCGATCGACCCATTATCTTGCAGATTCGCAAAAAAGTATTTGAAGCCTTGCAGTTAGGTGAGGATCTCGATAAACCAAATGCTGAGGTGATTCCTACTTTGCTAGAAGCACCAGCTGACTCTGAAACAGTTGCAGCGGAAGCCGAAGCGGCTAAGGAAGAACAAGAACCAATTTTGCAGTCAATCATCGCTGGCGAAGTGAAAGCTGAAGTACTCGAGCAAGCCTTCCCAGGAACAACACCTCAAGACTTTGCAAAACTTATCAAAGGCAAGCTCAAGGAAATTCGCGATCTTACTGGATCATCGCCGTTACGAGACACCATCATCAAATCGTTCGATTTGGCCATTCCCGCTCGAATCACCAATCCAGTGGAAGTGGTACAGCAGGCAGTGCAAAAAATTGATGCCATCCGTGATGCCTTTATGCAGTTGCAAAAAACGTTTGGTAAAGATTGGGCAGTCAATGCCGGCATTGTGCAAACTGACCCGACTAATCCGCGTCAAAAACTACCCAATGATGAATTACTCAGTGCCGCTCTGCAGCGGTTTGCCGACATTAATAACTTTATTGATGCCTTAGTGCTCGATACTGTACCGACCGCTCAGGAGCAATTATTGGGTACAATCCCAGCTGAGTTGCGGGCTCGATTAGATCGACTTGATTTAGCTAAAGATCAACAGTTGGCCATCATGCTGTATGCTTTGCCACGTACAGCGGCGCAACGGGCAGTCGACAGCGTCCATCCTGCCACAGCCTTAAAACGTGTGGCGAACTGCTTGAGTTTAGGCAATCTGCGTGGAGAAGCCTTGCTGAAAGATCGTAAGTTCATCATTATTGAGGACGAAGCCAGCGGTGATTGGAGCTATGATGCAGCTGCAATTGTGGCAGTAATGGGCGACAAGAAATTTGATCAAGCGGCCTAATGGCTGAGGCCAGAGAACCAGTTCGGTTCACTCCCAAAGATTGGCCAGACTTGTGGGCCTTAACGCATGGTCCGGATGGGATTGGTCGTTTACGTGGTGCCAAACAAGGTGATGTGGTGAAAATGTTCTTGCCACGCGACATTCGTGGTGGAGTTGGTTTGCAACCAGATAATATTAAACAACTTGATTTACCACAAGGAAATGGGAAGCTTGAGTTTGGAGTGCAATTTGGGGATGCTCATCAGTACGGCTTGCATATTGAGGGGTATGTTGAACCAGCTACACCGGAGTGTCCACAGCTATTTGAAGTGAGTGATTTGGATGATGTTGCGTTACCAACCCATGGTGGTGCCCAGGCATTTTATCAGAATTTAGAGTACCAACTGGGCCACATGGATATACCCATTATTTACGGCCAGAAAGTACCTACCGTACTGGGATATTTTTTGCATCGCGTTCATCAAGTGCCGGTTGGTTTACTGGATCAAAAGTTTGATTATATCCGGCGCCGAATTGAGCAGTTGCAACCAGGGGCCAAAGATGCTCTACGCAGTTTCTCGCAATTTTCTTGGACGGTCGGCGTGTATGGCGAAACAGCCAAGACACTGCTTGATCCTCGCTATCGTGCTACGCTGGCACAACTAGAACAGCAGTTTAATGCCTGGTCACAGGAAGATCGCGAAGTGCTCTACAAACCAGCTATCATCAAGGTGTTCCATTTGACCGAGCTGTAATTTTTCGGTACACTAGCCGGCATTATGGAGCGTGAACAGGCCATTGCCGCGTTTTGGAAAGAACATAAAATTTTTGAGCGATCAATCCAAGAACGACCGGCTGATCACGCGTTTAGTTTTTACGATGGTCCGCCCTTTGCCACCGGCTTACCACACTACGGGCACATTGTCGCTTCCACCATTAAAGATGTCATTCCGCGGTACCAAACCATGCGTGGTTTTCGAGTAGAACGACGCTGGGGGTGGGATTGTCATGGTTTACCAGTGGAGAATTTAATTGAAAAAGAACTGGGCTTGAATACGAAACAGGATATCGAGAAAATTGGCGTGGCCAAATTCAATGACACCTGTAAAACCAGTGTGCTGAAATACACCAAAGAGTGGCGTGACACCATTGAACGGTTAGGTCGCTTTGTCGATATGGACCATGATTATCGGACGATGGATCCAGAATTTATGGAATCAGTCTGGTGGGTCTTCAAAACATTGTATGACAAAGGGTTGATTTATGAAGGGAAGAAAGCGATGCATGTCTGTCCCCGTTGCGTTACACCACTGTCGAACTTTGAAGTGACCTTAGGCTATAAGGAGATTGAGGATGTAGCCGTAACGTGGAAATTCAAAGTAGTCGGACAAGACAATACGTATCTCTTGGCCTGGACAACCACACCGTGGAGCACTCCCGGCACGACCGGTTTAACCGTTGGTCCAAATTATACCTATGTGAAGGTCCAGGTAGCAGGCGAAATCCTTTACCTGGTGAAAGATCGATTAGAAGCAGTGTTACGAGATACTCCCTACACTATTCTTGAAGAGATGAAAGGCCTAGATTTAGTTGGGATGAAGTATGAACCAATTGAGTCATCTTATCGTGATCTGCCTGAAGTAAAAAATAATTCAAATGTCTATCAGGTGTTTCCCGGTGAGTATGTGGAAGTCACTGAGGGTACTGGAATTGTGACAATCAATGGATCATATGGTGAAATTGATATGCAAGCTGCGCAACGTAACCAATTACCGTTGATTTTAGATGTCGATATGGATGGTCGATTTAATGAAAAATCCGGCCGGTATCAAGGTTTATCAACCGAACAAGGACAACAACAATTTGTAAAAAATGCCCAAGATAATCATTTTGTCTTTCGAGCGGAACCGTATCGACATAGTTATCCGCACTGTTGGCGGTGCGATACTAAATTATTGAATTACGCTACCACCTCGTGGTTTGTACGGGTGACGCAATTAAAAGAGGACATGTTGAAAAATAATGCGCAGGTCAACTGGATGCCGGAGCATGTTAAACAGGGCCGATTCGGCAAATGGTTAGAAGGGGCGAAAGATTGGGCCATCTCGCGTGAACGGTATTGGGGCGCACCCTTACCGATTTGGAAATCAACCGATGGTGACGTGCTGTGTGTCGGCAGTATCGCCGAATTGAAAGAATTATCCGGCGTGGCGGTCACTGATCTGCATAAGCAATACGTTGATGCTGTGGTCATTCAGAAAGATGGCAAAGACTATCATCGCATTGGCGCTGTATTAGATTGTTGGTTTGAATCTGGTTCAATGCCGTATGCCCAAAGCCACTGGCTAGGTGGCAGCACTGCCACAGATTTACCACCCGGTTTTCCGGCTGATTTTATTGCTGAGGGGTTAGATCAAACGCGCGGTTGGTTTTATACGCTGATGGTATTAAGTACAGCGTTGTATAACAAGCCAGCCTTTCAGCAGGTGATTGTGAATGGGTTAGTGCTGGCGGAGGATGGAAAGAAAATGAGTAAACGCTTGAAAAATTATCCTGAGCCAAGTGTGGTGATGGATAAGTATGGCGCTGATGCCTTGCGCTTTTATCTGATGAGTTCACCAGTGGTGAAAGCGGAAGATTTACGCTTTTCCGAGAAAGGTGTGGATTTAGTGATGAAAAAAGTGTTGTTGACACTGCGCAATGTAGTGTCGTTTTATACCATGTTTGCCGCCGGCAAAACGGTTCCCGAGCAACCGCAGTCACAGTACATCATGGATAGATGGATATTGGCGTACACTCAATCGACCATTCAGGAGGTAACGGCGTTTATGGAGCGATATGATTTATATGGTGCCTCCACCATGCTTGAACAACATGTCCAAGAATTATCAACCTGGTATATTCGACGAAGTCGAGTTCGATTTAAAACTCAAGAAACCAGCCTGGCTGCTTTGAGTACCCTACGCTCTGTACTCGTAACAACTGCAAAACTATTAGCTCCATTTACACCCTTTATTGCCGAAGAGATTTTTCAAACGGTATTTTCTGATGCAAAAGAAACCGGGGATTCCATTCATTTACAATTTTGGCCAGAAGTAAATCAGGAATTTTTTTCAAGCAGTATTTTGGAAACAATGACTCAAACGAGAGGCTTAGTTGAGCAAACGTTGGCGTTACGGGAGCAGGCCAAAATAAAAGTTCGTCAGCCATTACAACACCTGATTATTCCAATCACCTTGTCAGATGAATTTTCCACTCTCTTGGCGGAAGAAGTGAACGTCAAACAAATCAAACTAGGAAATCAATTGGAATTAAATACCACCTTAACACCAGAACTTGAAAAAGAAGGTCACTTTCGTGATTTAGTACGTAAACTCAATGCGCATCGTAAGAAGAAAAACTTGACCATCCATGATCAAATTCAAGCAAGTATTCATTCTACAAATCCGGTGATTAGAACAGTCGTGGAAGAATATACAGAAGAATTGATGAAAGCAACTTTGGCTCGTAAGATCATCATCAGCGATACGCCACAACTGGATCAGATCGATGACACTGTCAGCGTAACGTTTGAACAGTAAACATGGCTGAAACCATCAACACCCGCGGCATTGTGTTGTACTACCGGCCGTGGCGGGAGTACGACCGCACCTATGTCATCTATACGGAAGCCTGCGGGAAATTAATCTGCAAAGCCATTGGGGTGCGTAAACCGCGAGCGAAATTAGCTGGGGTGCTCGAGCCATTTGCCGAGATTGATGTTTCGCTTATTATGGGTAAACGGTATACGGTGAGTGGGGCGGTGGTCAGTCAGCGGTTTGCGCAAATGAAGCAGGCGAAAGATCGCTCTACCGCAGCGGTCTACTGTGCTGAAGTGTTAGATGAACTGGTGAAAGACAATGTAGCTGATCCGGCGGTGTATCAATTGTTGTTTAGTACATTCACCTGGTTGGATCATGCACCCTATACAAAATTAATCCCGATTAGTTTTGTGGTGAAGCTCATTCAGCTGCTGGGTTATCAATTGCCGGAGACCAAACTGATACGGTGGTTGTACACAGCGCCGTTTGCCGATATCCAAAAATTACGTGTGCAACAGGCTGACTGGCAGCAACTCTATCAAGCGGTGCATCTGTGGTTGTATGAGTACTGTGGTGATCATGTACAGAGTGAACAATTTTTAGTATAATCTGCTCATGGGAAAGAAGCATAAATCAAAATCGACTTCATCGAAACATGACGACTTTGTGAACCTGTACCGGTCAGATAATGCAGATGGTGAAGTCGACATGACCACGTTTGAACGAGCCAACAAAAAGAAGCGTTTTGCCCTGGTGTTACTGGCGT
>DOSP01000026.1:0-880 GCA_003512175.1 Candidatus Kerfeldbacteria bacterium | reverse complement strand
CCTGGTGTTACTGGCGGTGATTGTGCTGTTATCAGGCGTAGCGGCGGCATTAGGCTACGTCGTGTTTAGTGACAACCGGTTATCAATTAATCCTTCTGAAGTCACCGTAGCCATTACCGCACCAGATACAGTGGCATCGGGTGACGAATTGAAATTAACTGTTACCTATTACAATACCAGTCCAGTGGCGATTTCTAAAGGATCAGTTGAATTGGTCATGCCTGATGGATATTATGTGGCCTCATCTGATCCGGTACCGGAGGATGGCACGCAAAATCACTGGGAAATTCGTGATGTCCCGGCTGGCGCGGGCGGCACCATCACGCTCACTGGCCAAGTGGTTGGACAAGTGGGTGATATCAAAGATTTTACCACCTTGCTGACCTACACGCCGGCTAATTTTTCTTCCGATTTTCAAACTTCAGCCACCACCAGTGTCACACTGGGTGAATCAATCATGCAGCTGGATGTGTCTGTTCCGGAACAAGTGCGCAGTGGAGAAGAACTGTCGTATGTCTTTACGGTCACCAATCATGCGGCACTGGCCTTGGTGAATGCGAAAGCCGTTGTGGCATATCCCGCTGGATTTACACCGAGCAGTGCTGATCCGTCTGCTACGCAAAGCAACCATACCTGGTTATTTGAGCAGATTGATCCTGGCGCAACTGAAACAGTCACGATCAAGGGTACGATGTCGGCCGAGGCTGATCCAGAACAAGAATTTGTGCTTCAGGCCGGCATTCAAGAGGCGGATGGTTTCCTTAATCTACAAGCAGAAGATCGGCATACGGTTAAAGTGATTAACCCAGAACTGAGTCTAAAATTATCGGCTCCCACCTCTGCTCAAGCCGGGGATACGCTCACCTATGATGTCACCGTC
>DOSP01000047.1:7022-12283 GCA_003512175.1 Candidatus Kerfeldbacteria bacterium | reverse complement strand
GGTAAGAAGTATAAAGCGGCATAATCTGAAATATAAATTACCAATAGTATTTACGGTTTTTGCGATAATAGGCAAAGGTTCGGCGCACAGCATCAACCAATGTGATCCTCGGTTTCCAATCCAACTCAGTTTTAATTTTGGTATAATCACCATAGTAATCGCCAATATCAATGCGTTTCTTTTCCGGTGGAAATGGTGTTAGGGTATACTTACCTTTGCCATTTACTTTAATCATCAGCTTAGTTAAGTCCAATAAACTAATTGGCTCGCCACCCAAGTTATATACTTGGCCAATGGCTTTGGGATTCATACCAGATAACAGTAGTGCTTCTACCACATCATCAACATCATTAATATCACGCACTTGCTGGCCGTCACCAAAGAGGTTAATTGTTTTACCTTCAATCAATAAACGAATAAAAAAAGGAATGAAGCCCTGGCGATTATGTTTCATTAACTGACGCGGACCAAACGTATTGGTCAAACGAAGTGACACTGTTTTTAGGCCATACACATTATGATACAGTGTGTGGTACCACTCACCCGCTGCAGTATTGATACCATTCACATCCACTGGATTAATCGGGTGCTGCTCATCCACTGGCAAATAGTTAGGCTTACCATAAATTTGCCGTGTCGAAGTGAGCACCACCACTGCTTTAGGATTATGATGACGCACCGCTTCGAGCAAAGATAATTGCGCGGTACAGTTAATGTCCAAATCCGCAAATGGATCAGTCATGCTATCGATATGACTCAGTTGACCCGCTAAGTTGAAAATAATATCTTGGTCGCGCACTAGATAATTGATACCGTACTTGTCGCGCATGTCAGAGATATTGACGGTTACTTTATCTTTGACCGGTGTGATATTAAAAAAATTACCACCATAATCCTCGATCATGGAGTCTAAGATCGTTACTTTGGCTCCCAGTTTAACTAAACGAATCGCTAAATTACTACCAATAAAACCAAGGCCTCCAGTGATGAGGACTCGTTTATTTTTGTATATGTTGAATGACTGTTTGGATGGCATGTTCAAGTTCAACGATCACCCGGCTACGCTCATAGTGCTCACTGAACAAACGCTGTGCATTTGTACTTAACTCGGTGCGTAGTATAGCATTGGGCAAAACCTCGGTCAATTTGTCAATTATGGCCGCCGCGTCATTCTGAACGGTATAACCGGCTCGATAAGCATCTAGCCATGGCAACTGGGCTTGCGGTGTGGTAATGACCGGCAAACCAAAACTTAGGGCGCGCACTGTCGCTAACGAAGTTTCTTCATAATACGTTGGTGTGAATACAAAGTAGTCGGCGTCGAGATAACAGGCGGCATTGTCGGCACCATAGAGCGGACCGGTTTGAATCACTCGATGTAATAGTCCTAACCGTTCAATGAGCGCATTCATTTGGCGTTGGTAACCATCATCACGTCCAACAATCACCAATGTGACATCCAAAGCTACAACACAATTCAGTAAAACATCAATCCCCTTCAATTTATTAATTCGGCCGACAAACAATATTATTTTAGTTTCCGGTGGTATTCCATATTTTTTTCGGAAGGTGCCTCGCTGCGCCAGCTCATCGGCGGTTGGGGCGGTTTCCAGCAATGGCATTAAGTGCATTTGTTGTTGCCTGCCGCCCAATGTTTGATAATCCTTGATTTCGTGTTCTGTTTGGGCAATCAGCAGGTCAGCATGCCGGATTAACCGTTTACCCCAGAGCTGGTCAAAGATCACCTTGAGCGGGTACTTCCAATCAGTTGGTTTTTGAATTTGTCCAAAAGCCGCCAATACATACGGTGTATGGCGTTGCAATAATATGGGTGTAATAACCGCATTCAACCAATGTCTGAAGTCGGATAAAAATACAAGATCGTGTTGGTCGATGAGGTCAGTCAAAATTTTTTTGGCGTGACGCGGGATGATGATTTTTGTCTTCCAAGACAACGTGTTACTCCAAGTTGGGAAACGATAGATCTCCACCCCACCCAAGGTTTCATGGAGTGGAGTGGCACGACGTGTATCGTCCAGAACGTCTGTGGTACAAACCGTGACTTGATGGCGTTTAGCTAACGCCCGGGCAATGATGCTAAGCAAACGGGGCGGACCACCGTAAGCCCAAGCTGGTTCGTAATAAGGAATGACGATTAATAACCTCATCGAATGATTTGATATATGAATAGAATCAACCCAGTGTGCATATGATGTAGCCACAATAAGAATGGGTTACGGGTATAACGCTTGGCCACGGCATATTCTTCTTGAAATTGTTGCCTGTAGCCCCGGCCACTTTTAGAGGTCGCATATAATCGGAAACCCGCTAGGTAGCGGTGCATGGGTGTAGCCCGATAGTGTTTTCCAAAGCGACACCACAACTCATAGTCCATCACCAGATGTTCTGCGATATTCAGGTACCCTAGTTCAGATAGTAGTTGCCGTCGCCAAAATACGGCCGGTTGCGAAATATAATTCAGGATTAACAGCCAACCATAGTGGTAAAAATATCCGACGAAATTTTTGTACCAGGTAACCGGTTTAGTCGTTTCTCGATCAGATGCATCAATAATCCGACAACGACCATAGGCCCATTGCACGGTGGGGCGACGAAACGTCTGTACCACAGTCTGTAACGTTTCCGGATAATAGATGTCATCTGAATTGAGGAACGCCACCACTTCGCCAGTTGCCATGTGCAACCCTTTATTGATCGCATCCGACTGGCCATGGTCCGGTTCAGACACCCACTGCACACGCTGATCCGCTGCCGCTAAGCGGCGAATAATATCCACCGAACCGTCTGTAGAAGCTCCATCCACGATGATGTATTCCAATTCAAAATCACCCTGCTGGCTAAGAACGCTACGCATGGTGCGTTCCAGGAATGACGCTTGGTTAAACGATGGGGTGACTACCGACACTTTCATACCACTGTACGGTTTGTTCGATGCCGGTGCGTAAATCGATCTTGGCTTTCCAGCCCAACTGGTTAATGCGGGATACGTCGAGGAGTTTTTGTGGGGTGCCATCCGGTTTGGATGCATCCAACTTGATGACGCCCTGATAGCCAACGACCGCTTTCACCAATTCAGCAATTTCTAAAATCGTCTGGTCCTGGCCGGTACCAATATTCAGAATCTGGCTGCCATCATAGCCTTCCATCAACCACACCACCGCATCCGCCAGGTCATCCACGTGCATTAATTCCCGTCGTGGCTTGCCGCTCCCCCACACTGATACAGTCGGTAATTGCTGTTGTTTCGCTTCGACAAATTTACGGATCAATGCCGGAAGCACATGCGAATTCGCCAGGTCGAAATTATCACCTGACCCATATAGGTTGGTCGGCATCACTGAAATAAAGTTGGTGCCATACTGGGCATTCAGCGCTTCACATAATTTAATGCCAGCAATTTTGGCAATGGCGTAGGGTTCATTGGTTGGTTCTAACTCTCCCGTCAATAAATACTCTTCTTTAATCGGTTGCCGACACAATTTTGGATAAATACAGCTACTGCCTAAAAATAGTAACTTTTTTACTTTTTGCAGATAGGCCGAGTGCAAGACATTGTTTTGGATTTGGATGTTTTCGTAAATGAAATCTGCTCGGTAGATGTTATTGGCTTGGATACCACCTACTTTTGCTGCCGCCATAAACACGTAGTCTGGTTTTTCATCGTTAAAAAACTTCTCGACAGCTGCTTGATTGAGCAGATCTAGTTCCTGGTGAGTACGAGTAATAATCGTCGTATGCCCAGCTGTCTGTAAGCGTCTGACAATAGCACTGCCAACCAAACCTCGATGACCAGCTACATAAATTTTAGCGTTTGTTTCCATTGGAAAAATACTGATAGTCGGCTTCCGCCATTATTTTTACTAACTCGGTAAACTTTACCTTTGGTTCCCAGCCCAATTTCTGTTTGGCTTTGGTGTAATCACCAATTAATAAATCAACTTCGGTGGGCCGAAAATATTTTGGATCAATATAAATAATGGTTTGTCCGGTTTTGGTATCGACACCCACTTCATCTACACCCTGACCACGCCATTCAATCTGCATATCTAAATGCTTGGCCGCTTCTTCCACAAATTCTCGCACGGTATGGGTTTCATTGGTGGCCACCACATAATCATCCGCTTCAGCTTGCTGCATCATTAACCACATGGCTTCGACATAATCCGGCGCATATCCCCAATCTCGTTTGGCATCTACATTCCCTAGGTAGAGTTTCTGATCAATTCCAAGTTTAATTTTTGCCAACGCCCGAGTAATTTTTCGCGTCACGAAGGTTTCGCCACGCCGGGGTGATTCGTGATTAAACAAGATACCGTTACAGGCAAACAACCGATACGCTTCCCGATAATTCCTGGTCATCCAATAAGCAAACACCTTGGCAACGGCATAGGGTGACCGAGGGTAAAACGGCGTATCTTCTTTTTGGGGTACAGCTTGCACTAGACCAAACATTTCCGAGCTGGAGGCTTGATAAAATTTCACATGGTCACCGGCCTCACGAATGGCATCAAGCACTTTCAATGTTCCCATGCCTGTCACTTCACCAGTGTATTCCGGGATATCGAAGCTGACGCGGACATGACTTTGCGCGCCCAGATTATAAATCTCATCTGGTTTTATTTCTCGAATTAACCGAGCCAGATTACTGCCATCACTCAAATCGCTGTAGTGCAGAAATAATTTGACGCCGTGGACATGCGGGTCTTGATAGAGATGATCAATTCGACCGGTATTAAAGGTGCTGGCTCGCCGAATAGTGCCATGTACTTCGTACCCTTTCTGAAGCAGTAACTCGGCTAAATATGAACCGTCTTGCCCAGAGATACCAATGATCAATGCTTTTTTCATAGTGTTTTTTTGTTATCTACTTCCTTATCCACTTGGTCGAGTATACGTTGTCGTACTAACAATGTCACCTCGTATTCTAAATGTTCCAACTTTAAGGTAATCCGGTAAACAGCATAAACCAACACTACAATTGTAATATACACCATCAAATCGATGCCTTGTCTGGTAAAACCAAATAATTCAGCAACTACATCAATCGTTTGTGGAAGCCATATGACTACGCCTAATATAAACCAGATACCGTTCCAGAGCAGGAACCACATCAATGTAACATTGCTATCCTTAAAACGCAAAATTAACTTATAAATATTGTAGAGGCAAAACAAGGTAACAATGATTTTGATTGGCATAAGGATTTCTTACTTACCACGTAAACGTAAAAGAATTAAGCG
>DOSP01000047.1:0-6871 GCA_003512175.1 Candidatus Kerfeldbacteria bacterium | reverse complement strand
ATAGCCTTAATTGGGACCTCCTTAAACGTTAGCCGATTTGCTTTAATTTCCTTAAAAAATTCTGAAGATACTTCCATTCTGTTTGTGCGCAAATTGATTACATCAATCGCCTCTTTGCTAAACGCCCGAAAGCCGGATTGACTATCTGTTGTCCACACACCAAAAATAACCCAGGTGATAAGATTGGCAATCCGATTATAGGCTCGTCGGATCATTGGCATACCCCGCGGCTGGAGCAGGCGTGAACCTATGACTACTTGCGCTTCTTTACTCACAATCGGTGCAATTAAACGATCAATCTCTGTAATATCGTGCTGGCCATCGGCGTCCAATGTGACTGCCAGATCTGCCCGTAACGCTCTGGCCACACCCAGACCGGTCCCTAAGGCGCCTCCTAAGCCACGATTAATGGAATGGCGGTAAACTCGCACACCGGCCCGTTTCGCATTAGCATACGTTGCATCAGTGGAACCATCGTCGATAACAATGACATGATCCATGTCATAGATTTGCGTGATTTTCTCTAGCACCTGCTGAATAGTGGCACTCTCGTTGTACGCCGGAATGATAATATATGGCTTCATAAAACGGCCTGTACTATTACATATTTGAAGTATAAAGGCAAGTGTGATAATTTAAGGCTATGAATATACTAGTGACTGGGGGGGCAGGCTTTATTGCCTCTCACATTGTTGATGCGTACATCCAAGCTGGTTATCGGGTAAGTGTGATTGATAACCTGCATCATGGTTTCAAGCGTAATCTCAATAGCAAAGCGGTTTTTTATCGAGCGGACATCTGCGATCTGAAAGCCATGCGTCGGATTATCACTAAAGTAAAGCCAGCTGTGATCAACCACCATGCCGCTATTGCCGAAGTGATTGTGTCTATCCGCAATCCACTGCCTACCATGGCCGTCAATGTGCAAGGTACCATTAATCTACTACAGGTGGGCGGTGAGGTTGGCATTAAAAAATTTATCTTTGCCTCTACCGGCGGCGCCATTTATGGTGATGCCAAACATCTCCCCACCACTGAAGCCGAACCAACCCTACCCGTGTCGCCGTATGGGTTGTCCAAGTTACTAGCTGAAGAATGTATTACCTATTACAGCCGCATGTACGGATTCAATTACCTGATCTTTCGTTATCCAAACGTATTTGGTTATCGCCAGGATCCACATGGAGAAGCTGGCGTGGTGGCTATTTTCTGTGAACGACTGGCACATGGTTTACCGGTAACGATTTTTGGTGATGGTTCAAAAACCCGCGACTATATGTATGTGGCTGATATTGTACAAGCTAATCGCTTAGCCTTGCGTCGCGGTCATCGTACCACTATTAATTTAGGACGGGGTAAGGAGATTTCTGATCAAATGGTCTTTGATACCATTTATGATTTCTTTCCACAGGCACCAGACGTGCGCTATCAACCCGTTCGCTCTGGGGAAGTGGTGAGATCTTGTTTGCGCCCTAATTTGGCTGCTAAAATATTAGGTTGGAAATCGCAGTGGAGCTTTCCTGCTGGCGTGGCCGACTACGTCGCCCAAATGCATTATGTCTAAATGGTTAGTCCGTTTATCAATCACTGCCACGGTGTTGCAGGCAGTTGGCATGGGTATTGTGCCGTATCTCTTTTATGATTGGTATCTCACCACGCCTGACGCTGGTGGTTGGGCCTGTGGTGCCCAAACCTTGGCCGAAACTGGACAGTTTAGTGATGGTCAAACAGCTAACCTTGGTTACAATTTTAATATCTGTTGGACAAAAGAGAGCTATCCTGGCCTCCAGTATTTCTTAGCAGCCATTATTCAGGTCACTCAACTGGCTGCTGTGCATGTCATTCCAGTGCTATTGGTGATTATCTTAACAATCACGGCTGTCACACTCTGGGTAGTGGGATATCGCATGAGTGGTTCTGTGTTGGTAGCCACGGTGGCTGGTTTGGCGGCTAGCCTTACCCCGATTGCTTTGCGAGCATTTATTTTGACGCCACAAAATTTATTTGGTTACTGTCTCATCAGTCTCCTGTTGCTGGCATTAGTAGAAGCAACTGCTACCAAACGCTATTGGTGGTGGGTAATTGTTGGGTTAATCGCTCTTATACTAAACTATGCACACCTGCTCAGTTTTGGTATTGCGGCCTTAACATGTGCAGTCTGGTTTATTTTTGGACATTTACCAAACTGGAAATGGCGTCTTGGTACTACCCTGTTGGCCAGTGTCACCGCAGTGGCGATTTGGACACTCCACCTTCAACCAGCAGTGGTGAACGTTGCCATCAATCTATTTCAACAAGGTCAGTATGCTGGATACGATCATCCCATCTACGATCATCCGGCTTTTTTGGGCTATGGTCTCACTGTTTTAGCCATGATTGGTTTATGTTTTGGGCAGTTTAAGCAGCGATCACACTTCTGGTTATGTATGTGGTGGCTGGTTGTGCCATTACTGCTTGGCCATCTCAGCTGGTTTGGTTGGGTGTTAATGCCGGATCGTTTTGTGGCCTACATCTGGATTAGTGTAGTGCTGTTGGCGGCTTTTGGTGTGCAACGGCTGCATCAGCTGATCCCTTGGCGAAAAGAACTCTGGCTTGGTTTTCTTCTACTACTATGGGGTGCGCAGGTATCGCATGCCGTCACCTATATCAAAGATGATATCACAGGTTGGAGCTACCGTTTTAAACCACACAGCGAATTTATTGAGGCAGTGCATTGGCTAAACCGACAACCTGACCAAGGCATTCTAGTGGGAATAATGGCAGTCTCGAACCGTGAACTGACCTTTGCGCCGGTGTGGTATGACGGCCCAATTACATCGTATCCGTGGTATAATTTGAATCATCGCAATTTAAAATCATTTAAGGCAAAGAGTGGTTTGTATCAAGGTGTTTTTGCAGATCCAACTAATCCAGAATATTTGCGCATTCAAGCATTGTATACTATCATTGCCAAACCAAAATCAGACCAAGCCAAGCCGTATGCACTCAAATATAATTTAGCCTATCTGATTATGCCAAAAGGTTCACAGGCTGATACCATTTGGCAAAAAGCTCAACCGGAATATTTTCCACAAATTTATGAAAACGACCAATACCGCATCTTCAGCCTTCGTTAAAACCGCTTTGACGATTGTGATTGTATTACTGGTGATCACCGCCGGACTCACTTATTATTTAGCGTTACAAGGTGACACAACTCTGCTCGGCGACCCATATTATGAAGATCAAATCTTAGCACCCGAACGAGCTTTCGCACCATGGGCACTGATGATGATTGCTGTTGGAATTGTAGGGCTGGCCAAGCTGGCAAGTCTATGGCAGAAATCTTAGTCACCGGTGGTGCCGGATTTATCGGATCACACCTAGTTCAGTCATTAATCCAGGCTGGTCATTCCGTTGTGAACATCGATGAGTTGAATGATTATTATAATCCCGAATTTAAACACTATAATTTAGCCCAATTACCCCGGCATCCGTTCTACCAAGGCAATATCTGTGATGCAGCACTCTTACATACTGTTTTTCAAAAACATCGGATCAACAAAGTGATTCATCTTGGTGCCCGCGCTGGTGTGCGTCCATCAATTCAACAACCACAATTGTATGAAGCAGTAAATTATGGTGGCACAGCCCAATTGGTAGATATCGCCACACAACATGGCATTGAGCAATTCATCTTTGGTTCAACTTCCGCAGTCTATGGAAATACCGCAAGCCTACCGTTCACTGAAGAGATAGTAAATTTAAGTCCTATTTCGCCATACGCTATCAGCAAACTGAAAGCCGAACGGTATTTGCAAGAACATCATGTTCGCACCGACTTACCTCTGACCATTTTAAGATTCTTTACCGTGTATGGTGAACGCGGTCGACCCGATATGGCACCCTATTTGTTTACGGAAGCAATCCTGCATCAGCAGCCCATCAAGAAATTTGGTGACGGTTCAACCAGTCGAGATTACACCTATATTGCCGACATTATCGCTGGTATTGTGGCTGCCGTGCAACAACCATTCGATTTTGAAATTATTAATCTAGGAAATTCCAAGGCTGTGACTTTAAATGAATTCATTTCTACACTCGAACAGGCTACCGGAAAAACTGCAGTCATTGAACAACTCCCTGCCCAAAGTGGTGATGTAAATCACACATTAGCGGATGTGAGTAAAGCTCAACGATTATTGGGCTATCAACCAACCACATCGCTAGAAACGGGTTTAAGAAAATTTGTCGGCTGGTATGTCGCAACTCGCGATTCTCGGTAATACACCGGAACTATCTGCTTTGGAACTGGGTGTCCCATGGAATGGTGGACAGATTGTACAATTAAACCAACCTGCCGATTTGGGAAGGTTGGGCGGCACGGTAAAATTGGCTGATGTGGTCGGAAACGATATCAATGATTGTCTGTCCATTTTACAATCCGTTCCGTCCGACCATAAACTAGTGTTCGGCTTCAGTGTTTATACTAGTGATGATCAAACTACTCCCGCCACCGTTAAACAACAATCTGACAAACTGCGCAACCTCGGTATGGAGTGGAAAAAACAATTGAAAGCCAGCGGTCGATCGGTACGATTTGTTGTGAGCCAAGAACCAACCTTGTCCTCGGTGATTGTACAAAAGGAACATCTGTTGCGTGATCAAACCGATTTTATTGTCGTTCTCTCCCAACAAAAAACCCTCATCGGTCGCACCACTGCTGTGCAGGATTATAAAGAATTTTCCCGACGTGATTTTGGCCGTCCGCAACGTGATGCGTTTTCTGGGATGCTGCCGCCTAAAGTAGCCAGAATGATGGTGAATATTGCCGGTGCTGGTTCCCTGCTGGATCCATTTTGTGGATCTGGCACTATTATCCAAGAAGCCATAACATTGGGGTTCAGCAACGTCATTGGTAGCGACATTTCGCAAAAATGTATTGATGACACTACAGCCAATTTAACCTGGGCCAAATTGCCTGTGCCAAAATTAATATGCTCGGATGTTTTAAAATTGCATCTCCCCAAACACTCGATAGACTGTATTGTGACAGAGGGTTACCTTGGTCCAGTCCAACCAAAACGATTCGAACAGATTCATGCCGAATTAACAGATTTTTACGGACTGGTCTTGCCGGTTTTGGCTAAGCTACTCAAGCCAGGTGGTCGCTTAGTCATAGCGTTACCTTGCTGGAATATGGGCAACCGGTTATTAGAATTACCACTGGATCAGGCTATGCAGCAGGTGGGTTTGCAATCATTTCATCGACCAATTTATTATGGTCGTCATACGGCGAAGGTGGTCAGAAAAATCTATTTCTTGTATACTTCAGCGCAGTACAATCATTAAATAAAAACTATGCAACGTATCTTTTCTTTTGCTGCAGCAACCACTCTGATGGCCATGGTTGCCTTGCTGGGTCGTTCAGCTCAAGCGGCTTCGGTCTACGGTTCCCTCTATGAGGTTGGTAATCTCCAATCTGCCAGCATACCGGGAGATAACTTCGAATCGATCATTATGTACTATCCCGGTGAGGATGGCTTTGTGGCGGTAACCACCTCGCAAACCGGAGAATCAGAATGGTATACATCCGATGCCTATGGTACGGTGTGGACGTTGACTGAAACCAGCCCCCTCGATGCCTATGACTGCCGGCAACCGGGCCGCCATGGCATACATGTGTTCGAAGAGGAAGTGTATTTTTCGATGGCATGTGGTGACGGAGGAGCAATTTTCAAGTTAACGGGCCAAGAAAGCGCTGAGTTGGTGCATCAGTACGCTGATGGGGCGGGTTATCCAGTAGTAGCTGAATATGATGGTAAGTTGTATTACTTCTTTGATGGCGGTTTTAGTGTCTGGGATGGCGCTAGTTGGACAGATACAACCACAACAGCAAATCAGCCAGCCGGTGTTCCACTAGAAATTGCTACAGAATTTGAAGATCTGATGTGGTTAGCCTTCACAACCGGTGAGGTAGCCACCTTTGACGGAACGAGTTACACCATCATTGGTGAGAGCTATCTAGAGGAAGATGGCGTTGAATTAGCGCCAGGCAATGCCAATTTACCATCGATCGAAAGCTTCAATGATACTGTCTATGTCGGTAACCAAGATTTTCTTGATGGCGCAACATTGTTCAAATACGATCGCGATGATGTAGATGAAGATGAAGACCTCTGGGAAGAAGTGCTTGATCTGGACAGCGACAATTCAATTATCAACAAGATGGTCGTAAGCCAGAGTTTTGATGGTAATCAATACCTGATTATTTTTGTAACGAATGCAACAGAAGGCGTCAACATTCTCGCCATGGATGAAGATGAAAATGTGGTTGAACTGATCGACGCCGGTTTAGGCGGCACCAACCCAGAAAACAACACCGAAGTGGTGGATGTGATACGTCGAACCGTCACCGTGGATGGTGAAAGTCATCGCGTGATGTTGTTCTCTAGCCAAAATGATAATGACGAAACTAAAATCTTCGTACTGACGTTGGGTGATGACTTTGCCTACACGCCAACGGATGAGCATTTTGTGTCCGCTAAGAAAAAACAGAAAACCGATGTACATTTGTCGGAAGGTTCGGTCTTAAAAGTGAAGGTGCCGAAGAAAAAAGTGAATAAGGGTGACGTGTTTAGCTTATGGGTCGATGGCGAAAAGGTTTTTACGAAGACCGCCAAAAACGGCAATACAATCACTTTGCGCTACAAGGCATCTCAAAAGTTAGACAGTGGCGATACCTTCACCATTCAAGTTGGCCGCAAGATGAGTTATGGTACCGGAAAAACACGGGTGTTAGCTCGGAATACCATTCTCGGTGATGAATTGACGGTTGAGGTGGATTAAACACCTTCCCCCACTCACTTCGTGAGTGACCCCTTCCTATTCA
>DOSP01000066.1:564-3173 GCA_003512175.1 Candidatus Kerfeldbacteria bacterium | reverse complement strand
CTCCTGTATAGGAGGGGATTGAGGGGAGGTGTGATTAGGGTGATTATGATATAATTGTTGTATGCCAATTCAACGCATTGAAGATTTACTGGCTCTCAACAAAACCAGTCAAGCCACCACAGCCACCGCTACCGCACCTCATGGCAAACCAGCTCCAAAAGATGACAGTAATCCAGCCATTAAACTGGAGGAACGGATGCGGGAAATTCAATTGGAAAAATTAGAGGAAGTGTGTCAGGGCACTGCTCAAGATTTAGGTTTGCAATACATTAACCTGAAAGGCTTCCCAATTGGCCCCGAAGTATTATCCCTCATTCCAGAAGACCAAGCCCGTCGCATTCGCACCGTGGTGTTCTTTAAGATTGGTGGACAAATTCGGATTGCGACCTGTTTACCGGATCATCCGGAAATCAACGATATCGTCAGTCACTTGCAACACGATTTTCCTGGTGCCAACATCGCCATCTACCTTACTTCAGAACACAGCATGGATGAGGCCTTGAAGTTATACAAAAATATTGCTCGGGTGCGGAAGATTGAAACCAATATTAGCCTGACCAAGGAAGATCTGGAGCGTTTTCAAAGTGAATTAAAGACTTTCAAAGATCTGGAAGAAAAACTGGTGCAGGTGAACATGACCGAAAAGTTTGCCATGATTGTGGCCATGTCACTTAACGCCGGTTCATCGGATATTCACATTGAAGCCGAGGAGCACACAGTTGTTGTTCGTTACCGGGTGGATGGATTACTACAAATAGCCGCCAAAATTCCGGGTGAGATTTGGTCAAAACTGATTGCTCGTATCAAAACCATCTCTGGTTTGAAAATAAACATCGATTCCATTCCCCAAGATGGCCGGATTACCATTCAAATGGATGACGACAAAATGGATATTCGTGTCTCCACCATGCCAACGGCGTGGGGGGAATCGGTGGTGATGCGGTTATTAAAATCATCATCCATAGGTTTAACCTTTGAGCAACTGGGTATTCGCGCTTCTGCCTTCAAGCGCCTGAAGCATGAAATTGAAAAACCGCAGGGCATGATTATCACCACCGGTCCAACTGGTTCCGGTAAAACGACTACGCTCTATGCCATTTTGAACACACTGAATCAACCGGATACAAAGATCATCACGCTGGAAAACCCAATTGAATACCGTCTGGCTGGTGTGGCTCAATCGCAAATTGATCACTCGAAAGATTACACGTTTAGTAAAGGTTTGCGGGCAATTTTGCGGCAAGATCCAAATGTGATCATGGTGGGTGAAATTCGTGATCTCGAAACCGGCGAAACAGCCGTGCAAGCCGCCTTGACTGGTCACTTACTCTTATCCACCATCCATACCAATGATGCCGCTGGTGCTATCCCCCGCTTTTTATCGATGGGTGTACCAGGATTTTTACTGGCTCCGGCCATGAACGCCATTATTGGCCAACGCTTGGTGCGAAAACTCTGCCAATTTTGTAAACAAGAAATTACCCTTGATCTGGAAACTCTCGAACGGGTGAAAAAACTGCTCACGGCCATTCCAGAAAATTCTGGTGAACCGATACCCGATTTGAACAATCTCAAATTCCTGGAGGGAAAAGGCTGCGATAAATGCCATAATCTTGGCTATAAGGGTCGGATTGGTATTTATGAAATTTTTACGAAGAACCAAGAGATTGAAGCGCTGACGTTGGCTGGCAATGTTTCGGAATATCAGATGAAAGACATTACGCATCGAGCCGGCATGTTGAATATGGCGCAAGATGGCATCTTGAAAGCGGTAGAGGGTGTAACGTCGGTGGCGGAGGTGTTGCGGGTGACGGTGTTTGATTAACCTAATTTCTCCAACGCTTCCTCTAAATGTGTTCGTTCAGCCTTTTTCTGTCCCAAATTAGCCTGTTCTTTTTCAACAATTTCTACCGGCGCTTTGTCGGTAAATTCTTTATTCCCCAATTTACGTTCCTGGTTAGCTATGTATTTGTCTAATTGGGCTAATTCTTTTTCTAATCTTTTTCGTTCGGCTGCAACATCAATTAAATCGCCTAAACTGACGGTAAAATGATAACTGGGATTGATGATATCGGTCGTATGACCACTCGGTGCCGTGTGGTGCGCTAACTTCACTTTACATAACTGTTCAATAATGTGAGTTACTTCTGTAGAAGTATCTGTCGTTGCATAGACGGTAAACTGTTTTGTGTACGGAATTTTATAATGTGCTCGAATGTTTCTAATTTGAGTAACGATATCTTGCACAGCAGAAAATTGTTCTTCGGCAGCAGCGTCGCGATCAGTCCCATGCGCTTTTGGCCACTCGGCCATCATCAGTAACTGGTCAGGATATAATTCCTGCCAGATCGCTTCGGTCACAAACGGTACAAACGGATGCAATAATTTCAAAGCGGTTTCTAAGCCGTGCCGTACCAGTGCGGGATTTGATTGAAATTTATTAATCTCTACATACCAATCAGCCAGCTCATGCCACAAGAAATCGTAAGCGCGTTCCGCCGCCAAACTAAACTGGTACTCATCCATGTGGCCGGTGACGTCTTCGATCACTTTGGCGATGCGGGATTTGAACCAGACGTCAGCTACGCTGGCGTCGGACCTCTCCCCCT
>DOSP01000066.1:0-437 GCA_003512175.1 Candidatus Kerfeldbacteria bacterium | reverse complement strand
GGAGGGGGAGGTGGGACGGTCTGAACATACCGCGCTACATTCCAAATCTTCGTCACAAAATTTCGATAGGATGCAATCTTCTCTTCATACAGCCGAGAGTCATTGCCAGGTGTGGTACCGGCCACCAAAGCAATGCGCAAAGCATCAGTGCCATATTCCGCAATCATATCGAGTGGATCAATGCCGTTACCAAGTGACTTCGACATCTTCCGACCCTGTTTGTCACGTACTAAACCGTGCAAATAGACATGTTCAAATGGTACTTGTCCTAGGGCATACGTCGTCATCAAGATCATCCGGGCCACCCAGAAAAATAAAATATCGTATCCGGTTTCTAACACCTGGGTGGGATGAAAGGTTTTCAAATCACCAGGTTTATGCAAAGTAGAAAACGTCCACATCCCAGATGAAAACCAAGTGTCTAACACATCGGTATC
>DOSP01000048.1:3307-3456 GCA_003512175.1 Candidatus Kerfeldbacteria bacterium | reverse complement strand
AAGTTTAATCGTTCCTCCTCTGCAAGAGGAGGTGCCCCGAGTGAAACGAGGGGCGGAGGAGTAAATTATTCCAACTGTGCCTCATCCCCAGCTGGAAGCTCGGCGGCATCACCGGCTGGTAACAGTTCCTCATCCTCTTCACGGTGAAT
>DOSP01000048.1:0-3233 GCA_003512175.1 Candidatus Kerfeldbacteria bacterium | reverse complement strand
ATCCTCTTCACGGTGAATTAAGTTCTCCACCGCGGCCCAGACCGATTCACCATCCTCTGGGGTTAAAATAACGACTTCATCACCGGCATCACCTTTATAATAAGTGACGGCTGCCAAAATAACTTTGTATGAGCGCTGCCCAACCAGCACGTTAAATTCACCCGTCATGGCATCACGCACTAATGTGCCGACCATTCGTTTCCGTTCCACCGGACCAATTTGTTTATAGACAAATGTCCCATCCGATTTGATGGTCAGTTTCAGAATATCACCCTCCACCAATTTCGATTTGGAAGCGTAGTTAGCCGGCACAGTGTACACCTTCCCATCCGCCCCAACCATGTTTTGACCATTGAACACACCCTCGACCACCTGGCTATTACCTTGAAACGATGGTTCGGCTAGTCGTTTAGTGGTCACCTCACCGCCATCAAGCGACTCTAACAATTGCTGAGCGTGACTCAGTTGAGTGGTGGCGTTGGCTAAGGCTTGACGCAATTCTTGCAGCGTTTGAGCAGAATCCATAAGGTTTTTTGTTTTACGTTTTTGAAAGGATTCCTACTATACCACACCAGGTTTAGGCCGCCAAGGACCCACCTTGACCCATCTTCGATTGGTTGGCAGCTTTTTGATTCTGAATGCGGACAGTGCCGTCTTGAGCGGCGTCCTCATCGGGAGTGTCCGTATCTTTCAATTCTTCGAGCTTTTTTGGAGTGCCGTCACCATCCAACCGTTCTTGGTAAATAAACATCACTTTAAATCCGACGGTTTTATTTTCTAAGACAAAACCGTAGCTATTCTTTTCAACCGTCCGAAAATCTGCGTCTTGATTTTGCAATGATTCGTACAACCGTTCCCCTTCTCCGGGTGCCACCAGAAAATTGGCATCCCCTTTTTCATCTAACCGAGCAATGGTTTTTGAACCGATGCTTTCCGGTTTGATCACCGCAATAGATTTATGACATTTTTCCAACGCGTCGTAGATATCTTCAGCCAGATCACGCATCAGCTGATCCAGTTCATCTTTGGCTGGGACTTCTTCGGTAGTAATGTCGACACCGAGTGTTTCACCCATCTCGGCAGCTGACTTGGCATCAACCTGTTTCTTAATTTTTTTATAGATTTCAAAGGCGCTCATTTTGCGCACCGGGTCTAACTCCACTTGTTCACCCGTTGAAGTATCTGCCACGTGAATGGTGTCTGGTGAGAGGGCGCCACGATGTTCGACGCGTTTACGTAGTTGGTCTTCAAACTGAGCTTCTTGAGATGGGGGTGTTTGTTTGGTGTTCATATTGTTTTAGGAGAGACGCAATATATCGCGTCCTGACAAATTAGTTAAAAAAATGAATCTGGGCTAGTTAAATCTGATCCGCCGCCAAGTTTATCCAATTGTCCACGTTCAATCACTTCCGCTTCGACAATGGCGCGATCACGGCCATACTTGAGGCGCGACAACTGCTTCAACTGGTCAGCCAGTGTCAGGTTACCATCGGGCGGCAAGACTGTTTTCATGTTGAATGGCCGGCAGGCGGTATTATCAATCAACAGTTTGATATTGGCCGTATATTTCTCTACGTTGATGACATCGTTTTCATTAAACACAGGGGCAAACTCTTTGGCGACCATTTCGGCATCTTCCACACCGATCCGGAAGGCGACCTTGGTACCGACGTTTCCAAACACGGCATCACGTACCTGGGTATTTTGATCTTTGACCAATTGGGAAATGTACTGGTGCGCTAAAATCATGTTTAAGCGATATTTCCGGGCTTCCGACAAAATAATCGCAATCGAATCAGTAGTGTAATTTTGGAACTCATCGATATAGCAGTAAAAATCTTTCCGTTGTTCTTTAGGCTGATTGGCCCTGGCCATAGCGGCCATCTGGATCTTCGATACCATAATCAAACCCAACAGGTTACTATTCACTTCGCCAATAGCACCCTTGGATAAATTGACCAGCAAGATTTTTTGATTATCCATCACCTCGCGCAGATTAAAGCCTGACCGCGCCTGCCCGACAATGTTTCGCATCATGTCGTTGGTTAAGAAACGACCAATTTTGGAAATAACATACGATAACATATCGGCAGCTTGCTGGCCGGCCTGAGATTGCTCGTACTCTTGCTGCCAAAAGTTTTTCACAATCAAGTTGGTGACGTGTTTCAATTTTTCCTTGCGAAATTTGGCGTCAGTAAACATGCGCGGAATTTCAATTAAGGTGGCACCGGCTTCCTTGTCATCCATCAACGCTAACATGGCATTCCGCATGTAATGTTCAAACATCGGACCAATCATCTCCTGACCAAACAACTTATAGAAAATGGCCACCATTTCTTGTACGGCAAAATCTTTTTGCTCGGCGGTTTCGTATTCCAACATGTTCAAACCCACTGGCCGGTCAACGTCACCCGGTGTAAACATCACCACATCATCGGCCCGCTCTTTTGGAATGCGCTCTAAGACATCTTGCACCAGATCACCATGTGGATCAATGACACAGACCCCTTCACCATTCATGATATCTTGAATGGCTAGGTTCGATAACAACACCGACTTACCAGAACCAGTTTGACCAATCACATAGAGGTGACGTTGTCGATCAGCGCGTTTGATCCGCACGGGCGTAACCAGACCGCGATATTCAACTTCACCTAAAATAACGCCATCCTTCGGCATGTTAAATGGTGGGGCGGCTTTTTTCGACAACAACCAGCGGATGTTTGGCGTTTCGGTCGTGGGCAAGGGCATGTGATACAGCGTACATAGCTCTTTGGTATTCAAGACAAAGGCTTTGCGATGATCAAAGGTTCGATAGATGAAATGTTCAATCTCTTTTTTGCTGACACTGGGTTTGGACACTTTAAATTCATTGGCATACAACGTGCCAGAATATTGAGCAAAGGCACCTAAAATGGTATGGGCTTTATGTTCAGCAATCTCCTTACTGGCGGCTGATACCACCACCCGAATATTGGTTTCAAACCCTGGATTACCCGCTTTTTCTTCAAACCCTTTCACCATCTCTTCTTCCATCGGTGACAATTTGTATTCACGCTCCGTGCGGATATCAATACCCTGCTCACGCTTCGCCCGATTTTTAAAGAAAATATATTTAAAGGCAATCCATTCACGATAGAAAAAATTACCGGCTACTTCCGCATGGGCTTGTTCGTATTTCTTGCCCTGGTGCATGACGGCGGCAATCCGAGCCGGTTTGCGGGCCCAGTGAT
>DOSP01000090.1:3756-11465 GCA_003512175.1 Candidatus Kerfeldbacteria bacterium | reverse complement strand
CAATTTCTGCATGGCATCTAGCAGTTCACCGTGCTGACCTTCCACCGTATCAACGGCTCCGCGAATCTGTTCACGGGCCATTTGCTCACGCTGTGGTCGGGTACTGGTTAACCGTTCGGTGCGCGCGGCGTCGTAGGTCTCTTTCAAATATGGTAGTTGTAAATCTTCAATGGTTCGACCGGATGTATCTTGGGCGAACAAACTATCATGTGTCCGGCCAGCCGCATATTTACTGGGTTGAAGTTTTTGTGGTGTGCGATTGGTTATCCATTCGGCAGCAATGAAGGCGGCATGCGGATAGGGCAACGTGGCTATGGCCAGACCAGAAATCCCTCCCGCTACGGCACCACGCTCTATGGCCTGAACGGTGTATTGTTTTTCAAATTTGTTTATCTCTCGGTCAATCGCCGCTTGGATTCCATCCATGTGGTGTTCGGCGTGTGCGTCAATGTCTTGCATGGTTGCGTTCCAGGCTTTACGTAACTTGCCCTCAGGCGGTTGAACACGCTCCAACACACTCAAGGCCTGGCCCAGCGCTTCAGCCAGTTGCTGCTGACTTTGAAACCGGTTAGCAACACCAAAATTAATGTAGTCTTGTTTAGGCTGATTCGGATCAAACCGTTCCGGTTCTGGGGCAGCATGTTCAGTGTGAGCCGATTCTCCTTTTGCACGCAGAGCTCGGGCGGCAGCATCATGCTCGCCTTGGGCTCGATTAAATTCATCTCGATCAGCTTCCGGATCTGTTTTGCCGTCTGGACGCTCAATGCGTGATGGCCCTTTATGGTGGTGCAATGGTTCACCGTCTGGCCGCTCAACCCGCAGCGTTCCACGATGAATTAATGGTTTACCCTGGGGCCGTTCAATACGCAATGGTCCCTGGTGATGATCAGAGTGTGGTGGCTTATTGCCTTCGCGTGAGCGGCGTAAGCGAGATCGCACATCGGCAATGGTGTGATAGAGCTGCTGTAAGGCCGTTTGGACTTCGTCTACTGTACCCTGTTCAACTTGCTGTTCTAGACGTTCAGCTTGGTTTAACAATTGTGTTCGGAGTACATCAGCATCTGGTACTAACTGGTGATCTAAATCGCCATCACGATTGGTGATGCTCCCTAAACCGATTTCTGTCCGCCGTTGTTTTTGGCGCATCGTCGCTTCACTGGCAGCTCGTACACCACGGATACCGGCACCGGCTAACGCCGCACCGAGCACCACACATCCCCTGGTTAACCATTGATCGGGATTATCCATTGTCACCATGGCTAACTGCCCACCAATATAGGCTCCACCCACGCTCCAGGCTGTTGCATTGGTGGCAACGACACGCAGTAATCGACTCGTACGCATCATTACATCAGAGGTAAAAAAATGTTTCACCTTCTCAATGGCACCATGTGGTTGTTCCTGCACACGACTGACATACTCCGGCATATCCGGCACACTGATGACACCTAATTGGCGAAATTCAGCCGTCTGGGCAATTTCACTCTTTAAGACAAAGGCTAAATGCCGACGAATAGCGGTTTTGACATCTGGGTCAGAGCTATCAAAGGTGACACTGTCAGATCCATCTGGCAGTTCTAACGTAAAGGTCTGCCCAATCGGTAAGGCTTCTGTAATTTTACGAATACCCACTACATAGCTGGGATGATCCAGTAGCTCTTGATAGGTAAATTCTCCGGCTTGATACCGCTCCACGGTGCGACGAAAGGCTGGACCACCTAATTCCATATATTGATCGTAGCGTTTCTTCACAATTTGCTGCTCGATGGCACTCTCCGTTATCGCGGCAATGTCAGCAACATCACCCCCTACCGCGCCTCCGCCTGGTATACTCGAATCATAAAACGAAGCAGAACGAACACTTAATTTAAGATGTTGGCCAAGCCTTTTTAAAATATTGCCACGGCTTTTATCTTTGGCCGCATTCACGTCCGCACGAAATTGAGTATGTTCATACTGTTCATGGCTTACCGCCACATGTTGGACGGCAGCTTGAAATGCTTCCGTCAAATCCTGTTCGGTTAAGCCAGTTTCATCCGCACGCTGCGCAATACGATCAAAAACCACTTGCTCACCGGTGGGATTACGTCTGATAGATTCGGCAAAGACTTGTTCGGCAATAGCATAGACCTTACCACGATCAACTCGCTGCCCAGGTTGGCGCTGATCAGTCGCCCGATGTAAGCCTTCCCGGAAAGCCTGGTGTGATCGGACAATATTTACTCCGCGCATACGGCTAAATAATCGCGTACTAATTCACCACAAACATACTGGGTCAGTTCAGAAAAATCGGGGATGCGTTCGGTTAACCAGCTGGTCAATTCTGGTGTAGCTGTGCCTTGCAAAATATGCTGCTGATAGGCCACCTGATCGGCCTCTGGCAACGCCAACAGAATGGCATCGTGTAAGCGCTGATCGAGCTGGAGCGTTAAATCTGCCTTCATCTTATCCAGTAACGGCTTCGGCAAAGCGGTTGGGTGGGCTTGTTGCAGTAATTCGCCAAGAAATTGGTCCAGTTGTTTATTCATAAAACGGTTGAGTGTAATCTAAAAAGACGAGCTTGTCAATAGCGATTATAACAAAAAAATCACTCTTTGGCAAGAGCAAAGTACGACCCAAAGTTCACGTTATCCCCTGCCCGGTAGGAAAAAAATGTATCAGTGTGGCACTTGGTGCACAGTCGCATCACCTCGATATGGCTACGCGGCACACCGGCACTGAAGGCTTGCAAGATATTTTCTTGTTGAATATCAATGCCATCATAGCATTCTGGGCCAATGGCTGGGCCAATACCGAGATAGACTTTTTTGGGATTAAATTCTGCCAGCACGTTCAGCAGAATATCTTGGGTCGTGCCTTTCACACCGGCATGAATCACACCACCTCGTTGGGTTGAGGGATCATACAGAATAATCGGAACACAGTCTGATGTACCAATGCGTAAGCGAATGCCCGGCGTATCGGTTAATAAGGCATCCACGCGTGGCACTGGTTGCAGACGTGGTCCATCTACCCAGGCAAACCGATTGCCATGCACTTGTTCGGCAACCACATCATATGATTGCTCGCGTTCGTTATGACGCGTGGCGATACTGTGTTCAAGTTTTGGGAACTGCCGCAGCAGCTGAAACTGTAGCATAGACCTGTAACGTTTGCTTGGCACACTTATCCCAACTAAATTTTTTCGCTTGCGCTTTTCCTTTCTTACTGTAACTTGCCCTGGTTTTGGTGAGCAGCATTTTTTCCATAGCTTGCTGCAGCGCCAACGATGACTGTGGATTAATCAAGAGTGCGGCTTTGCCAGTTATTTCCGGCAATGACGCCACATGAGAAGTAATCACCGGGGTGCCAGCGGCCATAGCCTCGACCACCGGCAACCCAAAGCCTTCATACAATGATGGAAACACAAAGGCTACTGCCCCATGCAGTAAGACTCGCTTATCTTGTTCAGACAGATAACCCACGTAGCGAATGCTGCCGGCTTGCACGGCCTGAATGGCTTTGTAGTTTTCCATAAACTGATAGCCTTTGGCTCCGGCTAAAACCAATTGGACATCACGATATTTTTTTGGTTTGCGCCGGACGAGCGCATCAAAGGCAGCAACCATCCCAGCAATGTTTTTGCGTGGTTCTAGTGTGCCAACATAGAAAAGATATTTTTCCTTGAGTTTCAACCGCTTCCGTAGGGCATGCATGGCTAGCTTGCTCGGTGCTTTGTTGGTTTCATACCCTTCATGAATGACAGTGATCTGCTTCTTGGAAACATGAAATTGCTTTTGAATATCGTTGGCAGTGGATTGCGAGACTGCAATAATCTGTTTGGCTTTTTGTATGCTGCGCGGTACTAATACCTTAATAGAAAAATCTTGCTTAGGTGGAAACCATTCGGGATGCCGGTAAATAGCTAAATCATGCACGGTCACGACGGCTGGCTTGTGATATTGCAATGGAATCACATTAGCCGGCGAATGGAACAGATCTAACTTGGCTTGATTGAGAATCCGGCTGACATAGACGTGGGAATAGGCAATCGGTAAATATTTTTTGTATTCGGAATAGGGAAAGCGGATAATCTCCACATTTTTCCGTTTGAATTCTTGCACCGCAGTCGAACGATGATCGAAAAACAACACATACCGATTCTTCTTATCGAGTTTCAACAAGTGCTTCACCAGATAATACGTATAATGCCCGACTCCGGCTTTTTCGCCGAGACTAGGATTAAGAATGGTTCGGCAGTCGATACCTATACGCATAGCTACATTTTTTCCGGAGCCGTGATCCCCATCAAGCGTAAGGTGTTTTTTAGCACAATCTGCGTTGCTTGCGCTAACTGGTACCGACTACTATCTACTGCGCCGGCTTGATCAATCACCCGACCAACGGTATAGAATTTATGAAAGGCTCGCGCTACATCGAGGGCGTACTGTGGTAATTTGTGGACGTGATAACTCGTACTGACATCGACTACTAACTCAGGTAATTGAAACAACAATTTAGCCAAGCTTTCTTCCGCCGCACTCGATAACTGAATTGGCCCAGGGGCTTGGGTACCGGCTTTCTTCAATAAACTACAGATTCGGGCATAGGCATATTGCACATAGAAGACTGGGTTGTGTTCGGAACGTTCTCTGGCCAGATTCAGATCAAAATCCATGTGGGTGTTGGCGTCATACATCAAAAAGAACCAGCGCACGACATCTAACCCCACTTCATCAACCAATTCTTCTAAAGTCACAAAGGTGCCTTTCCGTTTCGACATCCGCATCTCTTTCCCGTTAAACATCAAGCGCACCAGTTGCACAAAGGTAATATCTAGCTTGCCGGCATGGCCCAAAGCAGCCAGGGCAGCTTGCATCCGTCCTTCATAGCCATGATGATCCGCCCCTAAATACCAAATCCAGTGATCAATCTTCCGCACTTCAAATTTATCGATCAGATACAAAATATCAGAGAAAAAATAGGTGTTCTCGCCACTTGATTTAATAATAACCCGATCCTTATCGTCACCAAACTTGGTGGAAGCAAACCAGGTAGCACCGTCTTGTACATAGATCAACTGATGATCCGTCAAAAACTGTTTGGCTTCGGCTACTTTCTTGGGATCATATAAACTGCGTTCGGATTGCCAAACGTCGTAGTGAATATGTAGTGTGTGTTCAACAAAATCTTGAATCTGCTTCACCATTTCTTCCAACGCCCATTCCTTCACTTCGGCCCGCATTTCAACCATGGAACCTTTCGGTTGCACGCGACTGGCTAAATCTTTAATATAATCACCTTTATACAGTTCATCAGGATAATCGACGTTCACACCTTGCAGTTGCATGTAACGCCGCAAGACTGATTCCGCTAAGGTATCCAGTTGTTTACCGTAATCATTGATAATGTATTCGGCAATGACGGTGTAGCCACTGGCACGTAAAACCTTTACCAACACGTCACCGGTAAAACCAGCTCGGCCATTGCCTAAATGAATTGGGCCTGTCGGATTAGCGGACAAAAATTCAACGAGCACCTTTTTGTTCTGACCAGATGTGTTCACGCCGAATTGATCACCTTGCTCGAGCACTAAGCGCACACCACCAGTTAAGAATTTATCGTTCACGAAAAAGTTCAAAAAACCTGGTGGTACGACTTCAATCCGCTCAATCCCCTCCTGATCAATCGCCGCTGCCAGTTCCTCACCAATATCCTGTGGATTACGTTTGAGTACTTTGGCCAACTTCATCGCCACATTGGAGGAATAATCACCATGCTGGGCGTGATCGGGATAGGAAATTTCCAGAACAGGTAACTGAACACCGGGCCATAGTTTGGCCGCCGCACCTTGGATTTTATCAGCGATGATCGACTTCATGGTGACAGCTAGTATAGCGAAATTATGGTATATTGCCTACATGCCCACACTTGCTGTCGCTAAACATTTACGGTCGGACTTCACTGTTCTGGAAGACGTTGAAGCCGGTTTGGTATTGACCGGTGCGGAAGTCAAAGCCTGTAAGTTAGGCCACGTCAAGTTACAAGGAGCCTACGTATCGTACGAAAACGGCTCATTTTGGCTAAAAAAAGCCCACATCAGTCCGTATCAACTGATCAATCAACCAGGCTATGACCCCACCCGCCCGCGCCAAGTACTACTGAAGAAAAAGGAGGTTGATTACCTGCGCGGCCGGCTGGACGAGGGCGGCTTGACAATACTGCCCGAAAATATGTATACTACGAGGCGCCTCGTAAAATTAAAGCTGGTTCTGGCACGAGGCAAAAAGAAATACGACAAGCGGGCCGACATCAAAAAACGTGATGTCAATCGGCAAATTGCCCGAGCTCTTCGACAAAAGGTATAGGCTTTCACAGCATCTCCCATAGATTTGTATTTATTATGGGCGAGCCTGGGGATGCCTATATTCGATACTGTGCACCAATGCTTTGTTAGCTAGTAACGCCGGATGTCGTTTGACACATCCACTCGTACTAAGTGCAAACTTCGTACAAAAGGTAAAGGCTAAGATCGCTGCGTTTTCGAACGCTTTGACTCCAGCTTTTGCTCCTGTTGTTGCTTAAATTCAACGACCATCCGTCAACCTAATACCTGATAGGGTTGAGCCGGGTGCTATTCATCAGGCTATAGTCGCCGGTGCTGACCCCGGCAGACCGTACCAATTGATCAGCTCGAGGTACAGTCAGTGGATAGTGCTTCACTGTACTTCTAAATTCCTCACTATTCTATACTAGTAGAAGACAAGCTGCGGGTACGGTAGACGCGGGTGTAACCCCCGCCATCTCCACCAACCAAAATATATTTAAGCATTGAAGTAAAGCTCATATTTCCAAAAAAGAATTCCGCGTGAATGATCAAATTCGCATTCCGCAAGTCCGCATCATCGACAACACTGGCACCATGCTCGGCGTGATGACCACCGCTGAAGCTCTCCGCTTAGCCGCCGAACGGGGTCTTGACCTAGTTGAAGTGTCACCGTTGGCTCAACCGCCCGTCTGTAAAATAGTTGACTACGGACAACTGCGCTACGAAGCGAACAAGAAAGAACGGAAGCAACGCGGCAAACAAAAAAAGACCGAAGTGAAGGGCATCCGATTATCCACTACCATTGGTGATCACGACGTGTCGGTCCGGGTGAAGCAAGCCACCAAGTTCTTGGAAGAAGGGAACAAAGTACAAATTGAATTGTTGTTACGTGGCCGGCAAAAAGCCCATCCAGAAATTGGTCGAGAAGTTGTGCAAAATTTTATTCAACAAGTAGCAGACGTAGCCACAGTGGAAAGCCCTGTATCGCAACAAGGGGGCAAGATCACCGCTATCGTCATGCCAAAGAAGTAACCATATGCCGAAAGCCAAATTAAAAACTGTGAAGAGTATCAGCAAACGCGTTAAAGTATCCGGTGGTAAGAAACGCCGCTTGATGCTACGTTCACCTGGTCAGGATCATTTTAATGCCAGAGAAAGTGGCAAAGTCACCCGCAACAAACGACGTGACTTTGAAATTTCATCAGTGTATCGGCGCACGATTAACCGCGCCATTAATAATCAATAAAGAATATGCCACGTGTTAAACGAGGAGTTGCTCATGTCAAACGCCGCCGTAATTTACTGAAACGCGCCAAGGGATTTAAGTGGGGTCGCAAAAATCGCATCCGCTTAGCCCGCACCGCCGTGACCCGTGCCGGGGTGAATGCCCAACGTGGTCGCC
>DOSP01000090.1:258-3675 GCA_003512175.1 Candidatus Kerfeldbacteria bacterium | reverse complement strand
GGTCGCCGCCAAAAGAAACGCTTGAATAAAGCCAACTGGGCCGTCAGTATCAATGCCGGTGTGCGTCCATTAGGGATGAAGTACAGCACCCTGCGCGATAAACTGCGTAAGCAGAACATTGAACTTGATCGCAAAAGCTTAGCAGACTTAGCGAAGCGCTATCCAGCGGTACTTGAGCAATTAGTAAAAACCCTCTGAAGCGACTCAGCCGGCTGCTTTATCCTGAAGAGATCATCATAGCCATCATCCTCGCGGTGATGGCTATTGTGTTTGTGTTTTCTCCTATCCCCTGGCGCTGGCTGGATGATGCTCTTTGGTTTGTGTTATTCAAACGACTGATTTTTTCTTGGTTTGTGTTCTGGATGCTGCTGTTTTTGCAGAAAGCCATCAAGCCCAACTCGTTTGACCAATTAGGCAAAATGGCACTGAATAGTTTTTTGTTCGCCACCAGAATTTGGGTGGTGTTCTATCTCTGTTTAATTATTCACTTTAATATCAAAATCAATGTTGGACTGTGGCGTGATACCCTGTATGATCCTGCACTCTACCAGTTTGATCAATTCAGTGATTGGTTTATTCAGGCTGTCTTGTTTTGGCATCCCACCGTTGATGGCTGGTTTGATTTAGCGCCTTGGTACGGCGTAGTGTATGAATTTTCCTTTCTCTTCACCTTTGCGCTGTTTGCCTTAGTCCGCCGCTCTGCCTTTCGCCTGATGTTTGGAGCCACAGTGATGACCATGTTACTTGGCTCGCTGTTTTATATTTTACTTCCCGCTGTTGGACCATTTCTGTACGACACGCCTGCTTCACCCTATATGCAACAAGTACTGCCGATTATGTACGAAAAATATTTTAGTTACGTGGCCAGTGATGGACAGTATTATATTCCCACCTTCCTGATTCAAGGTCTGGCCGCGATGCCCAGTTTGCATATCGCGCAAATTTTGGTGTTTACCTATTTCATCTGGCGGCACCTGCGCTGGCTGAGTGTGTTGTACATTCCAATCACGCTGTTTATTTTTGCGGAAGCCATGTACACCAAATACCACTACCTGCTCGATTTGGTAATTGGGGCGGAATTAGCTATCATTGGAATTATTCTGACATTTATTTTGTATGAATGGCGTGCTCGAACACTTTTGCCAGCTGCTCACCGACGCTAACCAGCGCGTGAACCTGGTATCGCGTAAAGATATCAGCAATCTGTTTGAACATCATATCCAACCTAGTTTACTGTGGTTAGAGTGGGGTCGCGTGAAACCAGGTGAGCGGGTGTTAGATATCGGCAGTGGTGGTGGCTTTCCAGGCATGGTCATTGCTATTATGGAACCACGCATTGATATGACGTTAGTCGAAAGTATCGGGAAGAAAGCTCAGTTCTTGCAGTCATGCGTGGACCAGCTACACCTGAAGAACGTGCACGTCATTCATGATCGGGTGGAGCACTTGTCTGGCCAGTATGATCGCGTGACGGCCCGAGCCGTGGCTCCACTGGAACAATTATGGCTGTTGGCTGAACCGCTGCTGAAACCAGGCGGCACACTGGAAGCCATGAAAGGCGATGTGACGGGAACAATTATTGTATCTAAACAAAAACATGGTACAATAGCACAATGATTTTGAGTCTACTCTTACTGGCCCACGTCATTACCGCAACCACCGGAAAAATTTATCCGATTGCCGATGATCAAATCACTACCACCACCGTTACTTTCAAGTATCAGAACATTCGCGCCGCCAAAAAATTTAAGTTTCAGTTATACGATAAGCGAGCCGGGCGAACCAGTTGGCGTAAACTAGATACGTTTTATAAAAAGCGTACCAGCAAGACCGCTAAAAAATTTAGCATGACGTTGTCGAATCTGAAACAAGACCGCGATTATCGCATTCGCTACAAACCAATCTACGTGGGTGGGCGCGAAGGTATTTGGTCAGATTATCGCAGCTGGCATACCAAAGATGATGCGCTCTACATCTACCTTGATACAGAGGATTCTTTGTTGACCGGCGACATTCCGTATGTGTTAATTGAAGACTCGGGCGAATTTGCCATGACGCTACAAGACGATGGCCGATGGTATTATGAACTTGATGGGATCACCAAGGACGACATCATTCAATACCGATTTTCGCGAAATAATCTGGGACCACGTAGTTATGAATTGTTTGATCCAGATGATGTCGATAAACTGCATTCAGTCACCATTTCATCCGTCCCACAAACGAAAGAACATACGACTACCGACTGGAGATTGCTCACCCCTGATATTGAAACCGGTGAAGTCAGTACAGAAGATTACCCAGTGGTAGATCGTGCTCAATTTATCCAGGGTGTGGAGTTAACACGTGATTATCCTGAAGGTTTTTCTTCTTATACCGCAACCACGTTTACATCCATTGCCGATTATGATTTATCCTATGTAGCAATCCCATATGCTACGCGCGTGATTATTGGTGGTGATCCAGTGGAAACCAACCAGAGTGTCGATGGGTATCCAACGGAAACGCAATTAGAAACCATGCTCACCGAAGCCACCACGGCTGGCTTAACACCAATTTTGGTGATTGATTTTCCAATCAACCAAGAAAATGAAGAGACCATTCTCGCCGATATGGCCGGTGATCATGCCAATAGCTATTTTAGCACCTACCTCACCCGCTGGCGCGAAGCCATGAATGATGGCATGGATTTTGCCATTGCTCACAACATTGAAATTGTGGTGTTGGACACTGATTTCTATGACTACCTAGATTTCCAGGA
The DNA here is from genome assembly GCA_003512175.1 of Candidatus Kerfeldbacteria bacterium. Classification (GTDB taxonomy): domain Bacteria; phylum Patescibacteriota; class Patescibacteriia; order UBA9570; family UBA9570; genus UBA9570. Next base: position 914 of record DOSP01000090.1, on the reverse strand, counting down.
TAATACCCAACAGGCCTACTTTAGTTATATATTAGAAAATGATATCTTGCCGACCGTGGCCAGTGGTTACACCGGAACACTCACCACCAAGGAATTATCTATGGATGCTGATTTTACCTGGTATCAGGCGGATGAAATTGATTGGTTGGGTGACACTTGGTATCCCACCACCAGTGAAGATTTGGCAACAATTTATGGGCCACTCAATACGCAATATGGTAAACCAGTGTTCTTTACAAATCTAGGTGTCTTCAGTATTGATGGCGCCAGTACCATTGGTGAGACGGTTAGTCCAACCAGTAGTAAACTTGATCCGGATCTATCAAATGATACCTATACATTGGATACCCAAGAACAAGCCGATGTCTACGAAGCAGTGTTTCGTGATATTGCTGACACCAGTTATGTGATCGGCACCATGGCTCCGGATTACAGTTTCTTTACCCAGTACGATAAATTATCGAACATCCGTGATAAGGTAGCGGGGTTAGTCTGGCAACGCTGGGCCGGGTTGTTTAATGAATAACGTTGCGCAAGTGCAGCGGCACGGGTGAATTGGGAGTAGTACGAATCTTGGTTTCTACCGCTTTGGCCGCATCATACACCGCGCGGGATTTAGGAGCTTGGGCGCAATAGGCCACGGCTTGAAAAATGGC
>DOSP01000090.1:0-172 GCA_003512175.1 Candidatus Kerfeldbacteria bacterium | reverse complement strand
CATATTGGCCTTCGGGCATCCCTAAGGCATGGACGGTTTGATACGCTGCTTGGCATAGTATCAGGGCCTGTGGATCCGCATTGCCAATGTCCTCAGAAGCGAACTCCACAACCCGCCGCATCACATACAGTGGATCTTCACCGGCAAATACCATCCGACCACACCAATACAG
>DOSP01000101.1:7329-7895 GCA_003512175.1 Candidatus Kerfeldbacteria bacterium | reverse complement strand
ATCGCCCACCGCATGCAGGGCCAGGGTGAACTGGATGCCTTCGATTCCTCTCCAGCTCGTTTGCACCGATTGCGCAACACCGTTGACCAATTGGGCTACGCCAATATCCGCATCGCGAACCGTAAAGCCGAAACTATCTTCAAACGCACGCCCGAACGCTATGACGGTATTTTATTAGATGCACCCTGCAGTTCCGAAAAACATGTCTGGCATAGCCCCAAGCATTTGGCAGAATGGTCAGAATCGCGAATCAAGCGCTTGAAGCAACAACAAATTGCCTTGTTGAATGGTCTGTGGTTAGCACTGAAACCTGGGGGCCGGATTGTCTATGCCACCTGTGCCTTGAATACCGAAGAAAATGAAGGTGTGATCGCGGATTTCCAGGACCGACATCCGGAGGCTAAACTCAACCAGCAAGAACGAATTCAGCCAGATCCAGTATTATTTGATCCGATGTTTTACACCAGACTGGACAAAGTCTAGATCAATCGGTATACTCTTGCAGGTTGTATGCCAAACATTCGTAATGTCGCCATTATTGCACACGTTGACCACGGGAAAACTAC
>DOSP01000101.1:7102-7259 GCA_003512175.1 Candidatus Kerfeldbacteria bacterium | reverse complement strand
CACGTTGACCACGGGAAAACTACCTTGGTCGATTCGTTATTGCGTCAATCCAAAACCCAACTCGGTAAAGAGCAAGCCGGGACAGACTTGATTATGGATAGCAATGATCTGGAACGGGAACGCGGCATTACCATCTTCGCCAAAAATGCCTCCGTGC
>DOSP01000101.1:6806-6964 GCA_003512175.1 Candidatus Kerfeldbacteria bacterium | reverse complement strand
GATTTTGGTGGTGAAGTGGAGCGTGTTTTAAAGATGGCTGACGGTTGCCTGCTACTAGTGGATGCGAAGGAAGGGCCAATGCCGCAAACCCGGTTTGTCTTGCGTAAAGCCTTAGATATGAAGTTGAAAGTGATCGTGGTCGTCAATAAAATTGATAA
>DOSP01000101.1:0-6739 GCA_003512175.1 Candidatus Kerfeldbacteria bacterium | reverse complement strand
TGGTCGTCAATAAAATTGATAAACCGGACGCACGTATTAATGAGGTGTTGAACCGCACGTTTGATTTGTTTATTGAATTAGGCGCTGATGATGCTACAGCTGACTTCCCGATTATCTACGCCGCCGCCAAATTAGGCAAAGCTGGCCTAGAACCCAAGTTGGAAACGATGACGGATATTAACCCTGTGTTTGATGCAATCCTGACACATATTGCCGAACCGGTAGTGGATGAGAGCAAACCACTGCAAATGCTAGTCACGACCATTACGGGCGATAACTTCAAAGGCCGGATTGCCACTGGTCGCATCACCAACGGTAAAATGGTGGCTGGCCAAAACGTTATGCACATCAACCGTGATGGTGTCCAAAAACCCTGTAAGCTCACTACAGTCATGACGTACGCCGGTTTGAATAGAATAGAAACAGATACAGCTACTGCCGGAGACATTGTGGGTATTGCGGGTATTCCCGATATTAATATTGGTGAAACCATCGCTGATATCGATCATCCTGTAGCATTGCCAGTGCTCATGATCGAGGAACCAACGGTAAAAATGACGTTTAGTGTGAATGATTCCCCGTTTGCGGGAAAAGAAGGCCAATTTACTACGTCACGTCAAATTCGCGAACGCTTATATAAAGAATTAGAAACCGACATGGCGCTGCGGGTGAATGACGCTGGCACCGACTGGATTGTGTCTGGCCGCGGCGAACTGCACTTAGCGATTTTGATTGAACGCATGCGACGCGAAGGCTATGAACTGCAAGTATCACGCCCACAAGTGATTGTGAAAGAAATCGATGGCAAGAAGTTGGTGCCGTATGACCAGGTATTTATTGAAGTGCCAGAAACGCATTCGGGTGCGGTTATTCAAAAACTGGGTAGTCGTCATGGTGAAATGCAAAACATGACGATGGATAACGGTATCGTCTATCTGGAATTTATTATCCCCACTCGTGGTTTGTTCGGTTACCGTACAGAATTTTTAACCGATACCCGCGGTTTAGGGATCATGAATACGTTGTTTTACAAATATATGCCTGATCCAGGCGATTGGAAGGAACGTGATCAAGGGTCCTTGGTGGCGCACGAAACCGGCCAAAGTAATATGTATGGCTTACGCAATGTGCAAGATCGTGGCGTGTTATTTTTTGGCCCTGGTATAGAAGTGTATAAAGGCCAAGTGGTTGGACAGAACGCGCGGCAAGGTGATTTAGCGATCAACATCTGTAAAGAGAAGCAATTATCCAATATGCGTTCCAAAGGTGATGGATCAGATGTCCATTTTAAAACTCCCCAGATCATGGATTTAGATGCCGCTCTAGAATATATTGGCGATGATGAACTCGTGGAAGTGACGCCAAAAAATGTCCGGATCCGAAAAGTAACGCTCGACAAAGCCGATCAACGCCGGAAGGAATTGGGTATCGGCTAACTGCCAAACGTAAAGGCAAATACTTGCGTGCTGGGGTCGTTGAAGGTGATTGTTAGCTCATCATCTACCACTGTGGTACTGCTATATAATTGATATAAACGTTCCGTATCGAGGGTGATGATTTCATCGTTGACAGTAATAGTGTCACCTTCTCCAGCCGGTTTAATGACCAGAAACACATCAGCCGCTTTGAAGTGCAAGCGAAGCTGTGCACCCACATTGGCTTCGGCATATTGTGATTCCACATCCCACGAGCCATTGAACGCAACGCCATGAAGTGGCAACACATCCGGCAAGCTATAGTCACCCACACCGTATTGGATAGGCTCATTTGAAGCAAAGCGATCAATCCGGCCCAAACCCAAATAGGTTTCCGGTGTGGTGGCGTACACCGGTGTTTCATCCGGTAGATCTTGCATATCATTTGTCACTGTTGCTCCTGCCTCGGCAAGTAATGCGCGAATGGCATTTTCGGTTTTGTCATACTCCCCTTCACCAAAATGGGTATAGCGAATATTCCCCTTTGCATCAATTAAATATTTGGCTGGCCAATAACGGTTATTATAATTCTTCCAGGTAGCGAAATCGTTATCTTGCGCCACGGGATAGGTTAATCCATACATGTCGATGGCGTTTTGCACATTACCTGTATCTTTTTCAAATTCAAATTCCGGTGAATGTACTCCAATTACCACCAAACCGTCATCCTGATACTGCTCGTACCAACCCTGCACATGCGGTAAGGTCCGAATACAGTTAATACAGGTATAGGTCCAAAAATCGATCAAGACTACTTTCCCCCGCAGCTCATCTAACGTCAGTGGCTCGCTGTTCAACCAGTTGGCGATACCGATAATATCCGGCGCCGCATAACCGGTTGTGGTCACATCTACCGCATCGTTTACGCCGCGCAGTTCGTCTAATTGATCTTGAACAACTGGGGTAGATTCGAGATCAACTAACCACGTTGTGTAACTGGGAAAAGCGTCGAGTAATTTGACTTGCAGCACTTTGTCGTAATTGGTCACAATCATTACGGCAGTCGCAATCATCACCGCACCAAACACCTGCTGAATCCGGCGTAAATACCGATTCATGAATTTAGAACGTTGAAACAACTTTTGGCCAAGCACAGTGAGGGCAAACAACGGTACACCAACTCCCGCCGCATAGAACAGAGTTAAGATCGTCACTTCCCAACTCACGCTGCGGGTGGCTGCCAGTGTTGCAATCGTCGCCAAAATTGGCCCAGCACAGGGTGCCCAAATCACACCACAGGCTAAGCCAGTCACAAAGCCAGACCACCAATCATTGTCTGAGCGTTTAGTAAAGCGCTGACCAACCGTACCGACCAGTCGACTGACCGCGGCTTCGAAATGGGCAGTGAGCTGCGGAATAATCAAGACAAAACCAAGCACGGTAATAATAAATGCAGCCACAAATCGTAATACGTCTGGATCAAGCGGTAAAATCTTCACCAGGTACGACAGCGCCAGCGTGACCACACTAAAACTCAATACAATTCCGACGGTAATACCTAGTGGTTTCCCCTTTCCGCCCGTGGTGGTAGCGGATAACACAATCGGCAACAGTGGCCAGATACATGGCGCCAAAATGGTGGCTAACCCGGAGACAAAGGCAAACACAAACAAGATAATCATGTTGTCAGTATACCACAGGATTGATAAGATAAACCTATGCCAGTGTATGCCCATGTGCGTTGGTTCGTGGACAGTGCCACAGTAGCGGTGCTGCCATATCAACTGAATGAGATAATTGCGTTTGCCGCCATATTAGCGGTATTGTTCGGTTTAACTGTTGGTACATTGCTACAACCTGCCGAACACCGCCTCTGGCAAAGACTACGCATTGGAGATAATCATTTACGCTTGGCCCGCTGGACCGGATTAGTGGTGATGTTCATGGGGGTATGGTTTGTCCATAGTTGGATAGAATTGTTGCCGTATGTTGGTTACGTCACATTTATCATCCTCAACCCAAAATATCCAAGATTCGCACTGGCGTTACTCGCTGCCGGTGTGGGCGTCAGCTTGGGCGTGTTAGCGTTTGATGAAAAAATCTTACACCCGGAATTGGCCGTAACATTCTTGCTGGATCATCCCTGGAATTTCGGTATGTCAGCTCGCACATTTGTATTGTTTGCCGGAGCTGTCGAGTTCACTTTGGGGACACTGATCACATTCGGGTTATCCGGTCGTTTTGCTTCAATCATTGCGCTACTCACCTTCACTGCTACCGCAATCGCACTCGGTGCAATCGAATTACTCGGGCACGTTCCGCTAGTGACTGCTTTGCTCGTGTATTTACTCCAATCCATCCGCACTCAGCCGTGGTCGGCTAGGCTACAGCCATAAAAATAGAAGCAGCAACTTACTCTATCGTCACACCGTCACCCAACAAGGCCTGAGCGTTAGTGGTAAAATAATCGGTTTGTAGATCTGTACTAAGCATACTGTCCCCCACAACATTACTAAATTCAATCAGGCGTCGATAGACCGCCGGGCGGGTATGCCAAGTAAAGGCCGTGTCTGTCCCCCACAGCACTCTATCCGGTGCCGCCGCAAACACGTCAGTAAATAAATTTTGCGTATAGGCTAACATCTCTGCCTCGTTGGCATCATAGGTTTCTACAAAATCATTGGCTCTGGTTTTGTCGCTGACGTCATCATCATCTCCACCCTGCACCGGAAACATAATGGGTCCATTATCTTGCAACATGTTGGCGGTGTCTAACGTAAAATACAAATTGTCGTGTTCTGCCAATACAGTAGCTAAGTCCCCAGCCAGAGCTAATTCACCGCCGTGCAACAGCACTGTGGTATTGGGATAAGTATCTAACATGGTGTCCAGTTCTATACCTTGATCACTGTTGAGATGGACCATGATGATTAAATTATTGTCGGCGGCCCATTGAAACACATCTGGCCAAGGGTCGGCGGTCAGGGTGGTGTTCACCAATGGTTCTGAGTAAAAAGCGAACTCACCGATTCCACGAAAGACATTGTCAGTATCTTCATCCAGAATAGCCTGCAAATTTTCAACAGAAATTTCTGCTACAGAATTTGGATCTCCATTATAAAATGGGATAAACCGTCCAGGGTTATTTTCCACAATGGCGGTCACCTCGGCATAGGTTCGCTTGAGATGATCCCACTCTATTCCAACGAACAATAAGGAACAGCCAACCCCAGACTCGTTTAGTCGAGCGATATAGTCCTCGAACGCATCAAGGTCTTCCATGTGGGCATGGGATTCATACCACTGATTCGCACAGGTTACCGCGTCATGCCGCTGAACGAGTTGAATATCTTCCTCACCCACTACCGTAGCCTGTTCGACGGTTGTTCCAGTTGTATTACGCAGTTTAATGACCGGCTGATCACTGAATAATTTCGTGTTGGCGACAGCAATGGTCTGGTTGTCAAAGCGGGTTTCATCAACCACAATTAAATCTCCATCTTCTCGATCGATCAAAAACAGATCGACATTGGCACCACGTTTCGCTACAACCACAGCGATGACTTCATCAGTAAACTCTGGCACAGCCAGAAAACCATCCGCATAACTCACATCATCAACCAAGTTGAGTTTGTCCAACTCAAGATCATTTGGCCCCACGGTATCTCCCAAGGCAAACTTCCGGCTATTGGCTTGCAGGGCAACAAATTTGCGCTTAGTGAGCTTTTTGACCAACGTTTTTTCCGATGTTCTCTGATCGAAAATTTTCTTGGTTTTGATTTGACCAGCCGTGTAGTATACCCTGACTTTACCATTCGCCACGCCAACGACTTTTTGAATGCCATTGGCCTGCGCAATAACTGGTATCAGGCACAGGCTGACGACTAGAGCGAGCAGACTCTTCATAGAACCAGTATGCGCAAGGCCAATCGCCTTGTCAATTCAAGAAAAATCTGGTAGCGTTTAACTCCGAATAGGGGGTTCGTATATCGGTAGTACAGCGGTCTCCAAAACCGTTAGGGCGGGTTCGATTCCTGCACCCCCTGCCAACCAAGACAAGTTACAAAAATGTGACCTGCCTCTACAGCTAATTAGTAAAACTGGTATACTAATACTACAATTAGATTATTTTTAAATAACCGTATATGAGACAACGACTTACAACCATGACTTTAGTTCTGCTGGGCTCTGTTTTTATCTATGCCCTACCCGCTCAAACCTTGGCCGCTTCTTCGGTGATTAGCAGCGGCGAAGCTATTGATATCACTGAAACTGTTAATCTGCTCTCCCCGGGTGAAGACGTGGATATTTTTGCCTTTAGCGGGGTAGCCGACACCACCTACGAACTGGTGTTTGCCAGCGATACAGCGCCAACCATGATTATCACGCCCGGCGCCGACATGGAAAACGCCAACGATTGGGCATACGATGCTACGGCTGGTACGGTCACGATGAACGTGACGTATAAAGGTATTGTGACTGACACCAATGACGAAAACAGTGAACTTGATATGTTCATTATTGCGCTGGTATTTAGCAGTGGCGACATCAATGCCGGCGGTGCCCCAGTGGAAATGGCCGGCGCTGGTTTGGCTACAAATCTTTTACAATGGATGATCGTTCCGCCCATGCCAGACGCACCTTACTTTGGTTTTCAGTTAACCGGTACGCCCGGCACAAGCGGTTTTTTTCACATGTTTATTCCGGAAACAGCCATTGATCACATTTCCAGTATGAGTGATCAGGAGTTGACCCCAGAATCGATGGCGGTATTTGTGGATGATCAGCAAGCTTCGATGAGTATAACGGGAGTGGATGGGGGTGCCTACATCGACATAAATATTACCTTTGTTGAAGATGCCGTAGGTGTGAGCAGCACGAGTGATAGTATTATAAAAAAAATTACCGCTGGTGCACGAGAGCCGCTTAGTTTGGTGGCCAAAAAAGACACCATCGAGAAAGGCTCAACTACTCGGCTGTATGGTTGGATCAAACGGGCCAGGGCCGGAAAAGAAGTTGTGCTTTACCGTAAACTCAAAGGCGAAAGTAAATTCACCGTGTGGAAAACCGTCGAAACAAATAATGCCGGTTACTACAAAGCTAACTATATCGCTAAAAAAACCGCTCAGTTTAAAGCCAAATATCGTCAGAATGTGACCGATAAAGTTAAGGTGACCGTTAACTAACGACTGTCCGGGAGTATACGTGATGCAAAAAAAATCGCAGAATTATTTCGTCTACATCCTCAGATGCGTAGATAGCACTTTATACACAGGCATTACTAACAATATGCAGCGGCGGTTTGCGCAACACCAAGCTGGTCC
>DOSP01000003.1:12665-13114 GCA_003512175.1 Candidatus Kerfeldbacteria bacterium | reverse complement strand
GGTTCAAGTCCTCTCCCGCGCACCAGGGACGATTAGCTCAGTTGGTAGAGCATCTCATTTACACTGAGGAGGTCGCAGGTTCGAGTCCTGCATCGTCCACCGAAATAGTGTATACTATGCACCAGATATGTGGGTACGATTTTTGATCGGCATTGGTTTAATAGCGCTTGGAGCATTCATGCTGATCAAGTCAGATTTGTTGATGTCCTGGTTTGGACGGATTACCTGGGCAGAAGAAAAATTGGGTGCTGAAGGTGGCACACGGATCTTTTACAAAATCGCCGGCATGGGGTTAATTGTCTTGGCGTTCTTGATTATGTCTGGTAAGATTATCGGCATCCTCGATTTTATTTTCAAACGAGGAGTATAAGGAAAGGGCCCGTAGCTCATTTGGTAGAGCGCCGCATTTGCACTGCGGAGGTGAGGAGTTCGAGCCTCCTCGGGTCCAC
>DOSP01000003.1:7968-12514 GCA_003512175.1 Candidatus Kerfeldbacteria bacterium | reverse complement strand
CAACCTATGCAGAAGTCTATGATATGGATGCTCTGACGGATGGCTATAATGAGAATACGACCACATCGGTTGAAACGAATACAAATGCAACAAATAAGAATACCCCCACCACAACCACACCAACTGAAACCACCAATCAGGAGTTAAATCTAGCTGAATGCATTATTTATCAAAAGCTTGAAATTGAAGATGCGCAATGTGATAAGTTAATGAGTTCTTTCAGTTGTCCGGAGTATGCAGATTCCTTAGATGCGTGTGAGGCGCAGTATCAGCATTGTGTATCGAATTTAGCTTCCTATTCGAGCTGCGTGGCGACGTATAAAAGTTGTACCGACTTGGTGGCCAGTAGCTTTCCCGTTTGTGCCAAACAATATCCACCGCGTCAGGTGACGGGTGACAAGGTTACTGCCTTTCAGTTAACTGAAGCTACTGGAGATGTGCGTGTGTTTTATGAGGATGATCCAACACCATTGAGCATGGAAGCAGTGACCGCTGATCGGGCTATTCAAGCGGGCGCAGCTCTTTTTACCGGTGACAAAGGATCAGTCACGCTACAGTTGCCGAATGGAGTCAAACAAGTTGTGGGTCCAAACACTTATTTCCGCATTGCCGACTACTATGCCAGCGACCGGCTGATGAGCGTCTACACTCAACTGCCAAATGGTAACGTGCAAGTTCGCATAGATGCACCTGATAGCACACAGGTCAGTTACGTCGTCATCACTCCATTATGGAAAGTATCTGCCAAAGGTACCGAATTTGAGGTGTCAGTTAATGATGACGGCACGCAACTTCTGACAGTGACGAGCGGTGCCGTTGAACTTGTCGATTTGTTTGACGGTACCACCCGTACCGTATCTGCCGGAGAGACTTTTTCTTCAGAAGAATCGGACACGGAGCTACTTGATTTAGAGAGTGATTACACACTCACTTCTAAACTTCAACATTTTTGGTCTACGCAACGTTGGGCAATCATTTTAGGTGGTTTGGGGATAGTGGCACTAGTAGTTGGCGGCATCATTTGGCTAGTTGTGCGAAGACATCGAGCATAATGTCTGCACCACGTTTGGCTTCCGCTTGCGATAACACCAGCGGGGGAGACAGAAACAAAACATTATTATCCGCTGTTTCCAGTAATAGTCCCGTTGCCGCACAGGCGTCCTTGATTTTATCAGCCAGATCAGTGTCTGGTTCTTGAGTAGTTTTGTCTTGCACTATTTCCAATCCAATCAATAAGCCCTTACCGCGGACTTCTCCCACACAAGGCAGTTGTTCAAGTGGTTTAAGCTGTTCCAATAGATACGTTCCAACATGATCAGCGTTTTCCCATAATTTATCGCGCAAGATAATCTCCACATTGGCCCGGGCAGCTGCAAGGTCGGTCATTAGCCAGCCAAAGGTTGAATACGCCGGAATGCCGCGACTGGCTTGATAGACTGCCTCAGTTACTAAGGTGCTTCCAAGAGTTCCATAACCACCAGTGATGCCTTTGCCTAAACAGATGATATCTGGTTTTAGATTCCACCACTCACTGGCTAACCATTTGCCCGTGCGTCCACAACCCACGGCTACTTCATCCATGACGAATAACACGCTGTGGGTACGACACAGTGCTTCAATTTGTGGATAAAAATCATCTGGGGGAATAAGGATACCAGCATTGCTCCAAATTGGTTCCGATAAAAATGCGGCAATATCGGTTCTGGTTTCAAGCAACTGTTTAAATTGGGCAATCACTTGTTCCGCAGTGACATGGCGATAGGCATTGGGCATAGGGAGCTTAATGAAACCAGTCAGGCAAGGTTCCATGTTTTTACCGCAGGCCCGCCCAACCGAAGCGGCCCCATAGGTATGGCCATGGTAAACGCCTTCAATGGATACAATAGTCGGTTTTTTGGTGGTGGCTCGGGCACATTTAATAGCAAACTCAACGGCTTCCGAACCGCTGGTACAGCGGTAGGCACGCATCTGTTGAGGTTGAGGACTATGGTCAACCAATATCTCAGCAAACTCTTGTTGATCGGTACTACGACAGACCGATGGGATATAGACTGATTCAGTCATGGCACGCTGCACAGCGGCTGCCATCTCTGGATGTTGCCAGCCGACGGTACTCACACACCAACCACCTAAAAAGTCTACATATTCTTTTCCTTGATCGTCATAGAGCAGACAACCTTTACCAGTGGCGAGCGTGATGTCTCGTGAACTATAGTCAGCTAAAGCTGTGTTCATGGCTTCATCATATAAAGTTATCCACAGGCAGTCAAACAGGCAGTGTATTCAAAAAAATATTTTTTGTAACGCAATCACGAGATTTTTTTTAAATGCAATCACGATATTATGTACATTTCATTGGGAAAAATAAATTTTTTGAGCAAAAAAAATTTATATCATTGAAAATTTTTCGTTACGATCGTATAGGCATGCCCATAACATTAATGGTTTGTAATTTTTCTGGCATTATTTTTGTTGACACCAAAAAATGGAACATCGTATAATGAAGATACAAAATTATTAACGTCGGGGACGTTATTTTGAAAGGAGGTGAGAGTAATGGCAAAGAAAAAAAAGAAAGTAGCCAAGCGAAAGACCGTAAAGCGCTCCACCAAGAAAAAGGGTGGCAAAAAGAAGGCCGCTAAGAGAAAGAAGCGCAGATAAAATAAAAAAAGTAGAGACGCATTGCAATGCGTCTCTACTTTTTTTCATGGAATGTCCCTACAGTTTTTTATTCATCTACCCTTATCACAAACACAGTACGTGACTGTTGCACTGTAATCTTATCTACCTTCATTTTGAAGACTAGGGTATTCAGTCCTACTGGCCACTGGGTAGCTTCCGTTAAGTTCAGCGTGAGGCTCTTTTTCTGGCCGGCTGACCAATCTTTCGCGATGGTAGCAATGACCGTCCCATTCAGTTCTAAGACTGTGCCTGCCGGTAAATCAACGGTTCCCGTATTCCGCATTACCAGTGTCAGGGTAGGCACCCAGCCGGATTTGATGGCGACAGGTAATTGAGTATTAATCACCTTAATACTATAAGGATTGGCCACACTGACGGTATGCGTGTGTTTACTACCTTTAACCGGTTGACCCTTACGATATAATCGAGTAGTCAACGTATAATCACCTGGTGTGGTTGGTAACGTAACAGAAGAGGCCAGTGACACAGTGGCATCCGGCGTAACATCAGTATCAAAGCCAACGCGGTTGCGCTCACCAGTTTCGTTCATACGTACTTGCATGACTAGATCCGCTTTCTTCCAAGTTTTTCGACCCACATTCGTATACTGCAGCGTGATAGAGGGCGTATCCGTGAGTGAATACTCGTCAGCCAAATCACTGCCTGCATACATGGCCTGGTAACGACGTTGACTCGTATAGGCATTACCAGCGGTTGAGCGAATGGTTTCTAACAACTGGTAGATGCCTGAACCAGGACAGTAGGTATAATCAAGATCCTGATGCGACAACACATTCGGCAGATCTACTCCAAACCAGGTGCCTGTGCTTGTTGGATTAAACCCAAATTGGTTCGACTTCTCAGTGATTAAATCGACGGTAGCTTGTTGCATCTCAGCAGTAACCGTATCTACGGTGGTACAGGCCCCTTCAGTATCTTCATAGCAACCTAATAACGCTACGCCAATGCTCCCTTCGTTGTAATTGGTATCCGTATACGAATTGTAGGCATGAGCGCCAACGGCGCCATCACCACCGTAGCGGCCTTCATAGACTGTTCCGGCTGGATCAATCAGATAATTGTACCCAATATCGCCCCAGCCCAAGACCACGGCATGCCAATAATAGACGCCACGAATCGTGGCCATCGGATCATCACTGCCATCACCCCCGGCTGTATGATGAATCACAATTTTTTTCGGGGTCTGATAATCTGGCTCCCAAAAGCGATACGATTCATCCGCTCCCCATTGTTCTCGACTCACCACACTGGTAGAGGTGGGGGATAATAAGCGAGATAGGACCGATCGATAGGGTGGGATGGTGGAATCAAAATAAATGAGACGGACATTTTGTACCGCCTCGGTTTGCCCGGTAATTTTATAACGCACAGTTTGACCAGATACGAACAGCGGCACAGTAGTATAGAGTTCAGCCACATCCTTGGCTTCATCACCCATCATCTCAAGCTCATACCAGTCACCACCGTCAATTTGTACGGCAAACCGGACGGCAGCAATTTCCGCACCAGTCCAGACTAACCCAATACCATTGAACGTAAATTGCGCAGTAAATTCTGGGGAAATGTATTCTGCAGTAGAACCGGAACTAATGCTGATGTCCGTGGGCGTGTGCGAAATTGATTCTGATCGAGTGCCGGTCTCATCAGCGGCAGCAGTATCCATCAACGCCAACACGGTCAGCCCAACAAAGAGGGTGACGAAAGCAAACAGCAGTTGCAGTTTTGTTTTTGTGGAATACATTTTTGTTTTGTTTCGTTCTCCACAGAACAGGAAAGACCCATCGTGGGTCTTATTTTTGTAGAACCATTGTAGCAAAAAAATGCTGGTTTGTCCAGGTCGACC
>DOSP01000003.1:7379-7875 GCA_003512175.1 Candidatus Kerfeldbacteria bacterium | reverse complement strand
CCTCTTCTCCCCGGCCCTCCTCTCCTTTCAGGAGAGGAGGGAGATTTGACATGACTCAAACAAGCGATTAAAGGTATTGGTGAAGGTATGCTCACACACACTAAGAAACCGATGGATATTGAACGACAAAGAAGTTTGCATCGCAGGGCTCGTTTATTCAGAAAACTGGCAACTCCTGCAGAACATTTTCTTTGGCAGCATATCAAAGATAAGCAAATTTCAGATTTAAGAATTAGACGGCAGTTTCCAATTGACCGCTATATTGCAGATTTTTGCTGCATAACAAAAAAATTAGTGATAGAAATTGATGGCCCGATTCATGAAACAACACAAGAACGGGATAAGAACAGAGAACTCATTCTTCGTTACTATGGGTATACAGTAATTAGATTTACAAATGAGCAGGTGCTGCATAACGTGCAAGACGTTATTGCTGTCATTAAGAAATATTTAAACTTCCCCTCGTCTCCTGAAAGGAGATGAGGGGGTAGGGGTC
>DOSP01000003.1:6596-7289 GCA_003512175.1 Candidatus Kerfeldbacteria bacterium | reverse complement strand
GAGGTCGAACCAGATGGCTAAGAAGAAGCAGGGGGCCTAACTATTATTTCTCCCAAGGCGAGCAGTGACCAAAAAATCACTGACAAATCATTCTTAAAGTAAGGAACGTCCACTAGCCCATACACGAGCATGGCCACCATGCCAGACATCAATACCACGCTATGGCGATGTTTTTTATCACGGATCCCGCGCACAAAAAATCTGCCCACAACCAGTACCAACCATATCACACCGGCTAAGCCAAGCTCCACCCAGAAATCGAGAATGATGTTATGCGGGTAGAGGAGTGCTTCCACATGACGATCTAATTTATACTCTGGATAGACATTTTGGAAATTTGCCAAACCAGCGCCAAACCACGGTCGATCCTGCAAAAGTTCCATAGTACCTTCCCACATAGCTAGGCGCACCTCGCCAGAGGTATCTTGAAACAACAATATATCCTGGGTAGGTCGCAGTAGTAAGGCCACAGCCAGGGTTAATACCAGCAAGCTAATGACAGTTGTGCGGTAACGGGTGAACAGCAAAGTAAACGCAACGGCCATAATCACTGCCACTACGGCACCGTCACTGCGCGATAATCCAATTGCTAGTACGCTTACCATGGTGACCAGTAAGAAGAATAACCGGTTGTTCCATTCATGAATCATCCACGCCATACTTAGGGCCACAATCGGCGCTGCCAATAAGCCA
>DOSP01000003.1:0-6532 GCA_003512175.1 Candidatus Kerfeldbacteria bacterium | reverse complement strand
GCACAATCGGCGCTGTCAATAAGCCAACCGCATTGGGATATTCAAAAATACTAGTCATGCGGACATCAACCCCACCAACATTCCACGGGACTGGGATACCATAGCCGGTGAGCCATTGGACCACCACAATTAAACCAACGAACAGCAGACAATACCCTAGGGCTTGAATAACTTGTTGAAATTTTGGGCGCACCATCTGGAGCATGGCACCAACTAAAATCGGCATGACCAGGTAACTCTTGAATACGCCGAGCGCATCTAGCTTGGCGGCAGATATCAGGACAGCGACTAGGCCAATACACAAGAATGAGCTGGCCATGAACCAGTAGGCTCGACTAACCTGAATACCGCGATAATGAATGACACAATACAAGAAGGTTCCGGCAATCAAGACATCAAGCAGGTTTAGTGGTACACCAAGCATGGTAAACCGAATCAGATAGGTTGGCAGTAATACAAAAATGGCTAGCAGCCACTTATTGGTAGTCTCCATGGAGCAGAATATTTTGAATACTCACCATCAAACCAATAGTAAACCAGATATGCATGATATACAAGACAGAAAAGGTATTATACTGCACTAGAATTCCGGTAAAGGCGATCACTAAGGCAATCAGGGTTGTTTTCAAGAAACTGGCCGGAGCTTTGCGGAGTGCTTTCCAAGACCGGATGTAGAGCATCACAATCAGCACCACTATGGCCGAAAAACCAAGTACACCCGTTTCAGCCAACAGTTCGATATACTCATTGTTCACAATCTTATAGCCTTCACTGGGCACGATCATCGGGTGATAAGAAGCGTATGGTCCAAAACTGCCTGGGCCAATACCTACCCAGGGATGCTGCCAAAATATTTCTTCCGCAATCTCAAATGTTTCAACGCGTTCATCATACGAAGCGCCGCCAAAAATATTAGTAACATGATCAGTAAATGTTTCCAACTGTTCAGTGACGTTTAGGAAACGATAAGCCACACCGCTGGCAATGGCTATGCAGACCAGCAATGGAATAAGAATACGTGGGCGGAGTAATTGTTTCCAGTAGACCAATGCTAAACACACACCAACCACGGCCAGGGCAATATACCCACCGCGCGACACGGTCAGAATAAAATTAACCCCACCAAGTATGACCAACATCAGTAACCACAAGGGTTTTATGCGGCTGGCTTTACTCAACCATAAACTGGTGGCGATACTGAGAGGAATAAGGAGATAGTTGGCAAAATAGAGTGGTTCGAGGGCGGTTGATTGGATGCGTGGGAAACCCAAAATATCTTTGGTATACTGTGGCCGTAAACCAGTCAGGCTGGTTGGTAAGCCAACGATATCACCAAGGAATTGGTAGATCCCAAACAGACATACCACCGCCATACTCAATAGCAAAATCAGAACGACTTTCTCAACATGCTTGGTATGGCGAACAATACTGGGCAGGATAACGGAAATACCGGCGGTAAAGAGAATGAATGTGGTGACCAGGAGGGAGCGCTCTATGTTAGGAGCGTTCACTAGAGCGACGACCGCGACTGTGAGAAAACCAAGTAACGGCAGCAGCAGTGGATACGGCCGAAACTTGAATGAACCCAACCACAACCCACGAATGCACCACGCCGCCACACTCAGTATAGCCACAACCTGACTTATACGAATGGTGACACCAGCTAAATCTACAGATCCAATCCGTTCAAATGGTAAGAAAAATGCCAATAAGTAAATGCCCGCCATTGGGTTGAGAGCAATCGCTATACCGCACGCCAAAGCAATGAGTCCAGCAAAAATCGTTTGACCATTCAAATATGCTGCGGCAATACTCAGACCAATGGCTGCAGTCGAACAACACAGCCACCACCAGCCGTGACGTTTAACGTGTGCTAAAAAGGTTGTCATAGTCTTGAATCATGCGACGTTCTTGAAACAACTCCAGTACGCGAATCCGCCCTTGGCTGGCTTTATAAATGGCAAGCTCATAATTATGATAAACATCGACCAAGGCCTCGGCGATGGCTGAGGGACGATGTGGCGGCACCAACCAGCCATAGCGATCAACAATTTCCGTTAACCCACCTGTCGTTGTAGCAATCACCGGTTTCACAGTGGCCAACGCTTCAATCATGACGATGCCAAAGGTTTCACGACGAGTGGATGGTAACACCAGCACATCGCATTGTTTGACAATATCTGGTATATCTTTTCGGAAGCCAACAAATGTCACCTGCTGATCTAATTCAAGTTTTTTGGTTAAATCGATGAGATTTTTATGCTGATCGCCTTCGCCAACAATCGTCAGTGTCAGGTTGGGAATTTGGTGTTTACTTTCTTGTATGGCGTAGAGTAAATCATCGATGCCCTTTTCAGTTGCGAGCCGGCCGATGAACAAAACCCGAAAACGATTTTGAATCTCTTCTATCCGTGACGGCGTGGGCATAAATTCTTTCACGTTTACGGCATTGTAGATTACCTGTACATGATTGGCTGGTACCCCCAGCTTCATCAGTTGATCCTTTACCGCTTCGACCACCGTGACCACCGTGGCTAAACGTGACCACAGAATATAGAGGAAACGGAGCGGACTAGCCAGCAACCAACGTTCAATTTGCAAATGTTCCATCCAAATCACTTGAATACCCAACAGCCGGGCCCACGGTGTGAGCAGGACTTTTTCAGTGAGCGACAAACAAAATAATACATCAATATGGTACTTCAATTTGTATTGCATGAGCCACCAGATCAGGTTGATCAGAATAATTGGCCACGTGAATATGAATAGACCTAATGCCTTGGGTGTGACCGGCTCCGTACCGGCCCATGTCCGTTGCTGGTGCCAACTGCGGCGATCAAATTCTTGCAGCAATACCGAACAGGTCGATAACAAATAAAAATGATGACGTGCACCTAATCGTTCAACCAACGTGATGGTATGTTTCTCGCCACCACCATATACGGATGAGTACGGGAACTTGAGAATCAGGATGTTTTTTCCTTCCATATGGTGGTTTTCAGTTCAGCCATGGTAATGCCCTTTACTAATAGTAGTGCACCAATATACAGCACTGCGCTCAGTGGGATCACCATCAATAATGGCCAGGCTTGCATGGCATACACTCCCATGCCCATAATTAGCGTGGCCACGGTTACTCGACCAAGACCAAGCCAAGATGGTCTAGCCCGTGTTGCTCGATAAATAATCCATAACGCAATCAACACCATGGTCACTTCAGAATAGACTGTCACCCAAGCTGCCCCGAAGTAGGAATACTGCGGGATGAACCAGAGATAGGCGATCAGTGCAGTGACTGCAACGAAGGCGTAGCCAGCAATAATAGTGCGTTGCTTATTAATGACTACAACAACATAACCAGTTAATGTTCCCAAAAAAATAGCTCCAACCGCGATGATCAAGATACGAAATAATTGGCCAAGCACAACTGGATCATCCGTAAATTGATCACCAGCCAGCAAGAGCATCAACGGCTGTGCCAAGAACCAACCACCTACAATCATCGGTGCCGCTAGAATCCACAACAAGTTCAGGGTGCGTTGGTAGAGTGTCGTAAAACTGGTCAGATCTTGGTGTTGAAATCGTTGGCTTAACACGGGCATTAACAAACCAGCCAGCATTGCCGGTATGGTGATAAGTACTTCCAGCATTTTAAACGGTACCCCGTAGATACCAACAGTCGCTTGAGAATGAAAAATACTCAGAATAATCGTACCGGCTTTGAAGTAAATCAGATTCAAGGCAATGGCTACAGCAATCGGCCAACTTTCCCGCAGAACTTGTTTCCAGATAGTAGCATTAAAGGCCCAGTGCAGGCGGGTATACCGGCGGCTCGCTATCCATAATACCAAACTCTGCACCATACCAGCCAGCACAATTGCGGCCAAGATAAAGAGGACATTGCTGTTAAAGATGTAGATGACAGATACTGTAGAGAGCAACAAGGTCAGTTTGCTGGCGACTTCAGCAATGGCTACCCAGCCCATGGCTAAATGTTGTTGAAAGATCGCTTGAAAAAGCTGATTCATAGTGATGAAAAAAAAGTTGGCCGCGATAACCAACACACCCCATTTGACAATAACGGGATACTGCGGAATGAGCCAAACGCTGCCAACGGCCATCATTAAGAACACTATAGCCGTCACCGCGCGAAACGAAAAAATATTATTTTGCAATTCCCCATCTGCATTGGCCGAACTGCTGATGTGCTTCAGTAACACCACATATAATCCTAAATCCATCGCAATGCCAAACAACTGTACAAACGACATGGCGGTATTCATGTTGCCAGTTCCCTCATCACCCAGGTAACGGAAGGTGATGATGGCCACAAACAATCCCACCGCAGTGCCGATCATTTTTCCACTAAATTGCAGCGCGGTATTATGCGCTACTTGTCGCAGTAAAGACATAGAAACAGGCCCAGACTATACAATAATTGATTGACTAAGTCAATAAATTATGCTATATTTGTAAACTCGAATATGAAAAAAATTATTAGCCTCATTGCATGCATCTCTGTGATTATGAGCATCAGTCTGGTGGCTGATGCGGCCACCGCTCGACCTAAAATTAGAGTGGGCTTATATGAAACCAGTGATCCAGTTGTGGTGGCGGTGAATGGTAAAAGCACAGTGGGCACACACGTTGTCCCAACCAATACAGTCATTACGTTAAGTTATGATTCTACTACGGCATTGTACACAGCTACCACAGCTGATTGGTCAGAGACATCGATTGATCCGCTGGTGATTGATCCGATTAATAAAAATAAAGTCGCTACCGTTACCAGTTATTCCAATCCACCAGACTGGGATACTTCATTGAATGATAATGCGTTTTATGGGTCGATTGAGTTCAATGATGGTTGGGTGGTAAATGAACTTGGCATCGAAAATTATGTGAAAGGTGTCTCTGAAGCGGGCAACGATAACGAACCAGCCTATTTGAAAGCCCTGTACACCGCTGCTCGCACCTATGTGTATTTTCTGTATCTCTATCCAACCAAACACGCTGGTGAACCTTACCTGGTCGACACCACAGCGAATGATCAGGTCTATCGTGGATATGGATTTACCAGCCGGGCACCGAATATTGTAGCAGCCGTTGAAGCCACCGTAGGTCAGATTGTTACGTACGATGAAGAGGTGGTGGTGACGCCGTATTTTTCGCAAAGTGATGGTCGCACGCGAGCCTGGAGTGAAGTGTGGAACGGTGATTATGCCTATTTGCAATCAGTGGTTGACCCTTGTTGCACAAATGAAACACTACTTGGTCATGGCGTAGGCATGAGTGCCGCCGGCGCCCGCTATTTTGCTGAAGAACAAAGCTGGCACTGGCGGGAGATTTTATATTACTACTATCAGAACGTTGAATTACAATCGATGTGGTAAAACACCTAGCCTTTCACTCCTTCTGCTATCAACACCTCTCTCTGCCCCTCGTAAACTCGGGGCATCTCTCTCCTATTCAGGAGAGAAAAAAATTTTAAAAAATGATTTTTTTACATCTCACAACCCCTTCCTGAATAGGAAGGGGTATCCCGAGCAAAGTCGAGGGATGGGGAAGGTGTGTAAAGGATGAAGGGGACTGAGGGGATGAGGTCTGCGCATTGACCAAGACCCTATTTTCTGTTATTATAAGGGGCAATGACTTATCTCCGCATCATTCTGCAACACTGGATTAGCATTTTTTTGGTTGGAATTTGTTTAGCTGCAGCTGCAGTTGGTTTGTCATTTATTCCAACGCAGCTCTATTCCTCGGAAGTGGAGCTGTTGATTGTCCAGCAGCAGGATAATGAAAACTATGTTGACCCCTATACGTCACAACGTTCGGCCGAGAAATTAGGGAAGAATCTCGTCAGCGTGATTGGCACCTTTGATTTCTTAAATCGTGTCATCGGTACCGGGCTGGTCTCTACTGATTTATTTAGTGCCTCAACTGAAGAGCGCAAACGGCAGTGGCAAAATACCGTTGAAGCGGAGATGCTGGCCGAAACGGGTGTGCTGCACGTCACAGCCTATGGCCCCACCATGGGAGAGGCGGAAGATATTGTGATGGGCGTAACACAGGTGCTTACCACCAATGCGTCGGATTATCATGGTGGCGGCAGCTCGGTGCAGATTAAGCAAATTGATGGACCAGTAACGTCAGACCGTCCGGTAAAACCAAATATTCCGATCAACGGTATCCTGGCTGGTCTATTTGGTTTTGTGCTTACCAGTTTAGTGCACATTGTGCGGGAAGAAACTAAGCGGGCCAAACAGCAACCGATGCAGTATCAAGTACCAATACAGCAACTACCGGCCGCCGATGGGTATATTACGCCACAGGCGTATACGATGCCCCCAGTGGAATATAAAGTGCTCGATGAATTTCCGCCACAGCCGTACGTGTATGGGGCAGAGTTGAAAGATCAAGCGACTCCGGAACAAGACGATGTTGAAGACGAAGAAGAGCCAGAAGGGATGCCGAAGTAAACCTTGCCCAACACCTACCCCCACTCACTGCGTGAGTGACCCCTTCCTATTCA
>DOSP01000022.1 GCA_003512175.1 Candidatus Kerfeldbacteria bacterium | reverse complement strand
CCGTATGGTTATTGGCCAAACCAACGGTGGTCAGTTTGAGATAGGTCAAAGCCGAGATGGCTTGTTGAGAAAATAGAAACACTAAATCATTTGGTTGTCGGTCTTGGATAATCGTTTGGTCGCTGACTGGTCCTTCTAGATTAGCCCAGGAAATATCTGTACCCCAGAACATTCGGTTACCAAAATTGGAGAATAAATCTTGAAAGCGATTATTCTGAAACTGATAACCAATTTCACGGCCCAACATCATATCTCCAGCAAAAGTGAAGGTCAGTTGATCTGGATAATCCGCCACCTCCCCGGCAGTATAGTAACCCATGATGTGTGAAGTGGTTTCATTACCCCCTGCATTGGTGTGGCCCGTCAGAACAAATTGTTTGACCTGTTGTTGCTTGGCCCAGGCCAACAGTATTGCCAAACTTGGGGGAGAATCTACTTCAGTTTTCCAGATATCTACACCATCTAGTGTTCGCAACGCCCGTAGGGTTTTGATGTCGTGTATATCCGCCACGGCCGCGGGATTATAGTGTGACATATCGACCGAAGCGATAACTCCGCAATCAGAACAAACCCCCTCTAGCCCGGTGACTAATTCCTCAACTTGGGTTACCGTTACTGTATCTTTTAAGATGATCGGTACAATATTCGACGTTGGAAACGCATCATGTAGATCAGCCAAAATATTTTTGATCCCATGTTCGTTATTGAATGAACTGTCCTCATTGCTGACGAGCCCACCGACCACTAGTTGATTAATAACACTAACGTCTGGAAAAATATGTTGTGTATCACCTGCCAATGACCAAATACGATCAGTGGTTTGGATAGCAGCCTGGCCCGCCAAAAAATGATTCGGCGACAACAAAATAATTGTCTCCGGCTGCGACCGTTGGCTTACTTCAGCTAATAAGCTTTGCCGTTGGGTTTTGACCAAATCGTGATGTGGTAATACCACAACCAATGGAACAAGTGGTTGCACTTCAACTACTGGTTCAACATTAACGGATGTACAACCCGATAGTATGAACCAAAGCGTTACTGACCCAGCAGCAAACCGCCCCATTCTATAACCGTAAACCCATCACGTGGTACACTCGTCAAAGTTTGTGATGTTAAGTTAGTTTTGGCGGTGGTTTGACCAGCAAAATCTAGGAACACACGAATCAACGTATCCGGTTTTGGTGTAATCTGTAGTGGCGCTAATTGATTCATCTGCTCGGTGTTCAACCAACTTAATCGTACGTAACGACTATTCGGTAAATGTGGCTGCCAAAACTCCATAAAATCTTTAATCTCTGAAGCCGTCAAGCCTTGTTTCACTAAGTCACTTTTGATAGCTAATTCTGCTTGGACCTTTGGTACCACGCGACCAAAGGTAATATCTGGATATACACCATGGCCTTTCCCTTCCCAATACAGTTCTGTGCCACTGGGTTGCGCCATGACTTCCCAGCCGTTGTTGTACGCTGGCTCACTCACCCGAATGTCGGCGCCTACCTCTACACTAACTTCAGTTGGTTCAGTTGGATAGAGATAAATCAACGGTTTACCGCATTCGACTAATGGCGCAAAATCCTTATCCATGAACACCAAGTAATCACCTAAGCTATCTTGCCAAACAACTATGGGAGTGCGACCAACAAATTCTTCATAGGTCAGCAAGGTTTCGGTGCTACCTTCGAAGTCACGCCCGATTTTATATGTTTCGTACGCATTGAGCAACACTGTACTGTCTGGATCGGAAATCGTGTAGAGTGTATCACTAGAATCTGTCACACCCGCTGTCACCAGTGCTTCTGGAGTCATGTCAACCAAGTATTGGTCTCCTCCTAACACACCACAACCAGAGGCAATCATGCCAACAAAAAACTGTTGATCAGATGAGTTTATTCCACCTTTAGTAAAATCAGCAATCAAGGAACCATCATCAGCTAAAAAATCTTTTTGTGCTAGGTACCGCACTACGGATCCGTCGGCTAGTTTTAGGACATATGATTTAGATTCAATAGAACCGTCGGCTACAGTTGTGACGACTGCATCAGTATCAATATACACAGGGCCATAGGCAGTATCACCCAGGAAAGTGAACGGCTGACTTGGATTATCATCTTCAATGCTAAATAGGTCGTTAAAGGAAAACGGTAACCATTGTTGTTGTAGCGGTATTCCGGCAACCTCTAACTCGTCCGGATACTGTAATGCTTGATACGTTGTAGTGGTGTCTATGGTGATACGATCAGTCAGCAGGTCTTGATCTTCACTATAGTAGTCAGCCGAATGATTGGCTAACAGATAATAATTACCACTACCATCCTTACGGAAACGATTCACTGTTGTACCCATTTCACTGCGCGTAAAATAAATCACTTCGCCTCCATCAGCTAGGTCGGCCACTTTATAATACTGGTCGATATCTTGGTAATTCTCGGAGTCTGCCAACAAACCTAAGTCCTCAAGTGGCTCCGGCGTATCCAGCCAGGTAACCCCGGCATCAACAATGAGTTCAACATTGGTCGTATCTACATTCTCTACTCCTGAATCTTCTACTGTTACATCTTCTGTGTCCAACTCCACTTCATTTTCAACTTCATCGACGACAACCGTGGTATCATTGATGACCGTGTTGGGCTGTGTCCACTGGCAACCAGCTAGCGACACACCAAGTAAAAACAGATAGATTTTTTTCATAACGTGTTTACTAACTTTTCTAATCGACTGGTTAATTTTTTATCCGACATCACACCATCTGCGGTTAACACCTGATCAACCAATGGGATATTGATTTCACCTTTGCAATCCAAACCGATGTAATCAAGCAACCCCCGTAACTGCATGGCGCCCCGCACTCCGCCGTAGGCACCAGTTGAATAGCTGACAATGATGTACGATTTGCCCTTCCAGTCATTGAACATATAATCAATGGCATTTTTCAAAGCCGCAGGATAACTGTGGTTATATTCCGGCGTCACAAAAATAATCTTATCTGTAGCCATAATTTTATCACGCCATTTTTGAGCAACCGGACTGCTGTATTTCCCTGCCAATTCATCTGGCGTTTTTGGTTCGTTATATAAAGGTAAATCGATCACTTTCAAATCCAGCAGTTCTGCAGTGGAAACGTAGTGCATCACCCAGGTAGCGACTCGTTCCCCCATGCGCTGTTCACGCGTTGAGCCTAGTATCACTGAAAGTTTAGCCATAATAGTATTGTATCTATTTCTTTAATAACTGCAAAATCAGCCGAACCATACGTTCTTTGTGTTTCGGACTACTTTCAGCAATAAATAAAGTCAGCACGGTTAACGCAGCGGGGCTGATATTTGATCGATCTAATAAATTTGCACGCTGTAAGAACCAAATAAAAGCATACGCTCCGCAACGCTTATTTCCGTCGATGAACGGATGATTTTTTACAATGAAATATAACAGGTGTGCAGCTTTTTCTTCAACTGTTGGGTAGATAAGTTTATCACCAAATGATTGCATCACATTACCAATGATACCCTCGATGCTTCCTGATATGCGCTCAACTGCAAAAATATCTGTGGCAGAATTATTTTTTAAGAGAGTTCGTTTTAGGTTGGAAATATGTTGAAGCAAATCTACAGACGTCAAAACGACCGATTGCTTTGTTGTTCCACTTTCCGGCAACTGTTCCTTGTCATACGCATCTAGCGACAGCCAAGTGGTGGCAAATACTTTTACTAAATCAAGTGCTTCTTTTGTGTGTATTGTTGAGGTGTCTGATAACAACAGTTGCATACTATTCACCGCTGCCTGGAAGGCCTCATAATTGTGTCCAATACGACTCCGATTAATTGTGTAACCATTAATGATGTGCTGTCGCAATACCTTCGTGGCCCATTTTCTAAATTCAATAGCTCGACTGGAATTAGCCCTATAGCCAACACCTAAAATAATATCCAATGAGTAGAAACTGACTGGTTTATCTGAATGAGCAATGTGCATTTTCTGCACATTGCTTTTTTTACTCAATTCCTTGCTGTTCAGTATATTCTTAACATGTTTTGTAACAACAGAGCGATCAATATTAAAAATCTTACTAATTTGAGCCTGAGTAGCCCAAATAGTCTCGCGCTTGATATCACCACGTAACTGAATTGCGCCGGTCTTAGCCTGGTAAATAACTGATTGAGCCATTCCCTTATGGTACTCTTGCCTGGCAATTTTTCAACAGTCTGTTAAAATAGCGAAACGCCGCGATGGCGAAACTGGTAGACGCACTAGATTCAGGT
>DOSP01000111.1 GCA_003512175.1 Candidatus Kerfeldbacteria bacterium | reverse complement strand
GTTTTACTTAGCTTTGTGACGATCCCGTTGGCGATGTGGTTGGCGCCGGGGTTGTAGCTTTCTGTTTCTTGCCCCGTTGAATCAAGACCAACACAATCACGGCAATGATGATCAGGACACCAAGAATGATCCAGATGTTTTTTAAGACCAGCACCAGCATCCACAGGACGAACCACATGATCACACCCAGCAACGCTGCGACAAAACCGATAATGGCATCAAACCCCCGATCTACCCGACTGCCTAAAAACGGAATGATCCGGAAGATATTCGTGAAGTAGGTCAATGGACTGGCCAGCATGGTCATACCCAGTACCATCAGCACAAGCGACAAAATCCGTAGACCCCATTTCATAGTCTTGTCTTGCGATTCTAATTCAGCCAATGTGCTAGCGTAATCGACATTGGAAATGACAAACGGTTTACCATCACCGGGTGCGGTCAACTCACCATCAGCTGATGTGCCAGCCACCAATGTTACTTCCGCTAAAG
This sequence comes from Candidatus Kerfeldbacteria bacterium, assembly GCA_003512175.1. Taxonomy (GTDB): domain Bacteria; phylum Patescibacteriota; class Patescibacteriia; order UBA9570; family UBA9570; genus UBA9570. Next base: position 2,242 of record DOSP01000111.1, on the reverse strand, counting down.
GGAAATAGGTCATCACAAAACGCTCATCCCCCACTTGCGGTGTGGTAGTCGTTTCTGTGGTATAACTGGCTTCGCCAATAAAATTCACTGCATCAGTTGGCGTCACTGTGTACTCACCTAATTTGAAGACATCATATTGCGTGGTTGTATCAATACTTTCCCAACTGAACTCCTCAACCGTGTAACATGACTGACAATTGGTACCATCACTGTCACACTCGTCGGGTAATTGCTGCAGAATTTTTTGATCATCTGAGACGTATCCACATTGCCGCTTTTCTTGACGCTGATACGATTGCTTATCGGACTCTACCCAAATGCACGGTTCGGTAGCTGGATCCGTTGTGCCAGGACAATACAAACTCCCCAACAAATCCGCTTGCCCCGTCACAGCCAGATAGCCATACTCTAACTGCGAAGAAGCAACTTGCGTAGCGGTGGAAAAATCCTTGGCTTGATGCTGCGATTCGGCATACCAAGCCGCGAGGGGTGAACCGATCGCCACTAAACCAAGGCCTAACAACGCGGAAATGATACTGCCAAAAATTCCGCCGGATTTACGAACGGTATAACTGCCACGTGGCCGCATCGAGAAAAGTGCCATAAGAAAACTCTCTTAATAATAATATTCAAAAAGAAAAAAACCAAAAAGTAGCATGGCACTGGCTAGCGCTACACCACCCAACCAACCAAAGTGTGGTTTCACGTTCGGAAAAAAGAACCGAAAGGCACTGAGCAGGCCAAACAATACCAAAGCTAAAATGCTTTTGCCAATCCAGTGATGCGTGAAGGTGGTTTGTAACCAATCCTTGGTAGGCACATGCAGTTCGGCAACAATCGTTAAGGCTGTGATAAAGATGATGGTGAGAGCGGCGACCATAGATTTATTGTACTGCTCCAGAAATAAGTACACCAGCCGCGGTGATGCATAAACTGAGTAGCCACATCACCCCACTGGACCAGACCAATGCCCGTTGATGGGTCAACTGCGATGAGCGTAATTCAAACCAAGTTGCGAAGGCGAGAAACGGTAGAAACAGGAAAACGTGTTCTTTCCATTCCGTCACCACGCTGTGGGCCCAGGCATACTCCCCCGCCTTGATCACCGGTTTGACCTGCTCACCATAGTAGAAGACGTAATAATAGCCACCGGCCAACCAGGCACCGAGCCAGGTGACCCACGTAGTGAGGCTGTACCATTTCAACCAACTCGGTCTGGGTTGCGAGCGCAATAGCTCACGCCACACCACGTACGCACTCATCGTACCGATAACACCCAGCAGAACATGTAACACTAACATGGTGGCAAGCAATATGGTCATAATGGAGCATGGTACCGTTTACGCAGTATGGTAAAAATTCCTGCCACAACCAGCAATCCAACTAAATAACTAAGCACCAGTACCCACCAGGCCGCATCTAAACCACGCCAGGCACCGAGAATGAGTGCAGCATACCAGGAGGTGAAAAAAATAGCGCTGCCCCACAGTGTAGAAATTTTATGCTGTTGAAACAGTAATGAGTTCAGAGCGATGACCACCACCAACACCATTTTGAGCCAGAATCGTTCACTATACAGTCGATCGGTATCCCCTTCCAAGCGATAGAGTAAAAAATAACCGAAGCCGGACAACACCAATAAAATCGTACCCACGCGAATAACCTGATACGTTCCCCGCACCAGCCCCATGGCTTGCTCATTTAACTTACCCGCTCGGGCCGATTGCAGCAAAAACACTTCGGCCAAGGTAGAGCCGCCAACACCGAGAACTGTACCAATAATGTGTGTTATTTTAATAATGAGTGGCCACATAGACTGTGTATAGTATATACCTTCTGAGGAAGCTCTGCTATACTATGGCCGGAAGTTCCAGAAACTCATCAATCATTATCCTAATGAGTTTCTATGGACAAAATCATGCCCGCCCCGTTGCCCGTGGTGTTAGGTGGTACTCGCCTGATCATGGGTGCAATTTTTTTCTGGGCGTTTCTAGATAAAACCTTCGGATTAAATTTTGCCACGGCACCGGGTGATGCCTGGTTGAACGGCGTGTCACCGACGTATGGGTATTTACGCTTTGCCAGTAGTGGACCATTCGAGAATGTGTTTCACACGTTAGCAGGCAATGCCGTTGTGGATTGGTTGTATATGCTTGGTCTACTGACAATTGGGTTAGGTTTTCTGTTCGGCATCGGCCGGCGAGTGACTACGGTGAGCGCACTCCTGTTGCTCACACTCATT
>DOSP01000080.1:6388-10679 GCA_003512175.1 Candidatus Kerfeldbacteria bacterium | reverse complement strand
TGTTTTTAGGCGATAAGTACTTTGGTTGTCGTCACTGTTATAACCTTAGCTATAATAGCCGAAATGAGACCAAGAACGGCATGTTCAGCTTTTTAGGGCGTATGTTTAAGTACGAAAAAAAGCTAGAAAAATTACAAAGCGAGAGCAAGATTAAGTATAGAAAAGGCATTCCCACTAAAAAATTTCTGCGGATTCTACAACTTCAAAACCTGGCTTCGGGCAACGCTGAAACCTTTATCTCCATGAGTGATAAAGCGCTCGGAAAAAGACGCTAAATAGGCTATAATGGAGCTATAAAATTACTATGAATACTACACGATATTTCCTATACGCCCGTAAGTCATCTGAGGCTGAAGACCGCCAAGTTCAGTCTATTAACGACCAGATTGAAGTGATGGACAAAATGGCCAAAGAATGGGGCATAAAGGTGGTGGAGGTGTTGAGTGAAGCTAGGTCTGCTAAAGCTCCTAACACAAGGCCGGTATTCACAGAAATGATCAGCAGGATACGTGCCGGGGAAGCTAATGGTATATTGTGCTGGCAGCTGAATCGTCTGTCACGTAACCCGGTTGATAGTGGTGAACTACAGTGGTTACTGCAGGAAGGTATACTACAATCTATCAAAGCACATGATCGCGAGTACTTGCCCAGCGATAATGCAGTGATCATGAGTGTTGAAAGTAGTGTGGCCAATCAATTCATCATTGATCTACGGAAAAACACAAAGCGTGGATTACATGCCAAGTTTGAACGGGGTGAATTTCCGGGTTTAGCACCTCTTGGTTATGTGAATAAAACTATCATCGATGATCGTGGCATAGAGCGCCAAATAATTGAACCAGACCCAGCTTGTTTTGATTTGGTGCGAAAGATGTTCGATTTATTATTGAGTGGGTCCTATAACCCATTAGAAATTCATGACATTGCACTGAATCAATGGGGCTTAGCAAGTGTACGTAGCAAGCGTAGACGCGGGTTGGCCATCAGTAAATCTTCAATCTACAGAATTTTCAATAACAAGTTTTATATGGGTACAGTTCAGTATGCGGGCATGGAACGTATTGGAGGCGTACATGAACCAATGCTGACAGCAGATGAGTTTGATCGAGTGCAGGCTATTTTAGGTGGTAAATCCAAACCACGGAAAAAAAGCTATGAATTTCCTTATACTGGAATTATGCAATGTGAGAATTGCGGTTGTGCCATCACTGCTGAAACGAAGCATAAATTTATTAAAGCAGATAAGGTAATGAAATCGTTTACTTATTATCGCTGTACCCGACGTAAGAATACTAAATCATTTCGTTGCACTGAACCTACAATAACTAAAAAAGAGCTTGCACAGCAACTTGCCTCAATAGTTCAAACCGTAAGCCTACCTAAAGAAATTATCCAATGGGCCTTTGATGTTATAGATTCACAAGAACAAACTGAACATGCTGGAGCCATTAAACTAAAGCAAACCCAAGATCAGGCTATAAAATCAAAACGACAGCAAATGCAAAATCTCATTGATATGCGTAGTACGGGGTTAATTGATGATGCTCAATTTAGTGATAGTAAGCAAAAGGTTGAAAATGAAGTTCAACAATTAGAACAAGCACTAGAAAAAAATCAGGATTCGTATAAACGGTTAGAACTGATGAAAGAAAAGTTTGAATTCATAGTTAATTGTCAGTTGATGTTTACAGAAGATAACCCTAAAACACAAAGAATGGCAGCCAAAAAGCTATGTTCTAGCTATCAGTTAAGTAACGGTGAATTAAAATACGAACTACAACCTTGGTATAAACCATTCCAAAAATACCATGACCAGATTATGGAACGGTTAGAACCAATCAAACAGGCTGATAACAAAGAAAAAAGTGAGGCTTTCACCTCACTCATTCCCATCTTGGGTGAGCGACGGGATTCGAACCCGCGACCAATGGCACCACAAGCCACTGCGCTACCGCTGCGCCACGCCCACCATATCAACCGCAAAGAACACTCGAGAGCTAGTTATAGCATCTCTGGTAGCAGGGGTGGGGATCGAACCCACGACCTAGGGCTTATGAGTCCCTCGCTCTAACCAACTGAGCTACCCTGCCGCATTCTTAAAGAGCTGTTTACCTCGCCGTAGCTCTGTTCACAACAGAGCGAAGGTGGGCGGTATTCTAACAAACCATTTTGTGTTTGGCAATTGCAACATATTGAAGTGTTTGTGTTATACTTCCCGTATATGCGAAACAAAATCAGACTTTTATTTGGGCTACTGATTGTTGGAGGAATCACTGTTCTGTCTGGTCAGGCAACAAGAGCGGCTTATGAATGTCCAGAAGGATTTTACTGGTCTCGAGAAACTATTGCCTGTGAACAAACTACTTGTCCGGCCAATTCACATCGTAACTATACCTTAGAGTGTATCTGCGATAACGAGACAGATTTTGAGAATTACACTGAAATCGGTTTATTAGGAAGTTGTTCCGCCGGTAAACCTAACACCAATAGTGTCGAAGCTACACCAACGGATAATACCACTAACATTATCACTGACACTACCACTGACCAACCAGAAACCATTCAACCAATGGCCGATGAAGAACTAGCAAACGTTTTGCCGTATGTTCCCACTGAACGACAAGCCCAGTTTCAGGAATTGTTGCAACGTTACCGTGGCACGATTCCGAAGGGAGTGTATGGCTACGGTGTACCCGAGGCATATCAATATTTGTTCTCACCCGGCCAGATGAATAATCTGACGTATGGGGCAAACTCAACTGCTTGTGGTGGTTATCAGGATCAAGTGTTGAAATGGTTGTTATCAATCTACTTTAATACCAGTGCTGAGGACAGGGCTTTGCTCGATGGTTTTGATTTCGGGCCGATTCAGATTACGAAAGGAGCCCACCAGGCCGTGGTTATTTTTCCGAAAGGTACCGATTGGCGATCCAATGGTATCGTGTTTGATCCCTGGCCGCAGCAAACACCGCGAATCTATCCCATAGATGAATGGGATAGAATGTTTCTGTTAGCACCGGCCGGGTCAACCGGTAATATCATTACTCCCATTGGTAGTAATACCGGAAAATTTCCAACGACACCAAGTGATGACGGCACTTGGGAATATGATGATGTGTACAGTGCTGGTCCGCGTCTACCGCGTAATCGTGCCACTGGCGGTCGGCGCATTGCGGTGCGTTCACCCGTGGCTGTGATAGTAGTAGCTGATGGATTCAAGTCGGTTGGTGTATACGACGATGGATCATTCGTCAATGATTTTGGCAGTAACATTGAAGGTTATGTGACTGAAGAGGCTGACGGAACGTTTCAGACTGATTATAATCTGCCAGATGGTACCTATGGTATTGCTTTGACAGCCACCGGTTCCGGTGATGTGCATGTCTATGCCGGTATAGATGATGGTGAGGCCATCGTCTTTGACACCGTGACGGTGAGTGCAGGGGATGAGTTGATTCTGGGTTGGGAAGAGGCTGCTGTTGAGCCACTACTATTTGATAATGACGCCCAAGAGGTCGCGAGTGTACCGTTAACCGATCTTACACCAGTCGTAACGAACACAAACTCTGTCGACAACATTGTGATACCACCGGAGCCTAGTGTTACAGATTCCTGGGCTTGGACTAGTTTAGGCTTAATCGGTCTCAGCTTAGTCGGTCTGTTTGTGTTTGCGGTTTTGCTTGTCGTTGGTTTGGTCTTGGTCTTAAGAAAGCGGCGGTGATAGGGTATGCCCGAGCATTTAGAACCCGAGCTCATTCGAGGGCCATACGATACCATCCGTCACATCGAAGATCTAGATCTGCATATTCGAGCTTTGCGCGAAGTGCGGGCTCATCTGCAAGGGCAGTTTGCTGATAATATGAGCGCTATTGATGCTGGCAGCTGGTCCCAGCTGGCTGAGTATGATGTGCCAGAATTTATTCCATTTGATACTGTCACCTACCCGGTAGACATTACCCGTCATGGTAAATTTGTTAGTCGTCATCCTGATCAATTCAAACATCTCCCGAGTCGTCATGATGTTCCAGGTATCGTGAATCTCACCTTGGGCGATCTCGATGCTGCGGCGGAATGGGATATGCTGCCGACACTGAATCCAGATAGCCGTAAGCGACCGCAAGCGAACCAAGCTCGGCAATTCGTAGAAGACGTGAAATATCGTGCCTTGATGCGTCGGGTGTTTATAGCGCGTTTATTGTTGGCAGAACAAATTTGGAAACAGGCGACTGCGTTGGCAGATCAAGAGACTCTGTCGTGGCAAGACATTGCCGCTCGGTATCAAGAACCCGGC
>DOSP01000080.1:5391-6312 GCA_003512175.1 Candidatus Kerfeldbacteria bacterium | reverse complement strand
TCAAGAACCCGGCGACTATACTCCAGAATTAACTCGTCCGGTGGTCGAGCGAGCCTTACGTCAGCCAGGTATGTTAGCCGAACGGATTACCTTCACGATGGCGGCACGCTTAGGCAGTAGAATTGCTCCACCGTTTCGTCCGTTTCGAGCGCGCGCCGGCGTGGATATGAATGAACATGTCGATTTGTTATTGCGAGTGGAACCGCCGGATGCTGAGCCAACATTAGTTGGCATTGACGTGACGACACGATCAACCCCTGAAGATGTCTGGGGAAAACATTTTATCCAAAGAGACAGTGGACGGAGTGCGGTCTCCCACACATTACGTGATCCGGCAACTTTAGAACGACACTTACCGGCTGTGCGTTCGGTATTGGCTACGCCGCATGGCATCGATTGGCGATATGTCCGCACGATTTGGTCCGATCGTCGTGGGCATACCACCATCACACCAGAATATATGATTCGCACTGATTTGCGCAGCGACCTTGGTCGTCGCATTCTGAACCATGTGCGTTCGCCGGAAGGTCGGCCATATTATGGTGCAGCTGTGACTCAGCAAACCTATCAGTCAGTCTACGGCCAATGGGATCACAGTGTTGGATATTGAAATTGTCCCATCACCCACTCCGCTTCGGTCCCCCAATCACGACTCGTACAAGCGAACCCTGGACTATCTTCATGCGTACCAGTACTTGTTTCAATATCGTCAATCTCTAGGACATAAAAATATCCTTTATTGCTATCACAACCACCGCTGCCTGGGGTATAGCGGTAATAACGCATGCCACCCAAGAAACAACTGGTGATGTTACTACCCGGATCAAAAATGGTGGTGATGTACCCTCCATCCGTCAGATCAGCAATGAAGCCACCGGTATCGCTACTATCAAAATTACAATCCCACCCGCTGGCATCGTT
>DOSP01000080.1:5071-5229 GCA_003512175.1 Candidatus Kerfeldbacteria bacterium | reverse complement strand
TCGGCCAAACGCTGGGCATCTCTCGCCTTGGCTAAAAATTCCGGTAAGGTGACAAAGATAACCACTGCCAAGACGGCGATGATGGCGATAACGATAATTAATTCAATAAGGGTAAAACCGTTCTTCGCCATAGTGGTTAGTATACACTAATTTTGGTG
>DOSP01000080.1:1787-5003 GCA_003512175.1 Candidatus Kerfeldbacteria bacterium | reverse complement strand
GTTAGTATACACTAATTTTGGTGCCCCTGGTAGGAATCGAACCTACATCCGCAGCTTAGAAGGCTGCTGTTCTATCCATTGAACTACAGGGACGTGCATGATACTGTACTCACAGTATGCCTTATCCTATCAAGTTGCCAGATGATGTACAACAGGTGTTAACAACCCTGCATGAAGCCGGATTTGAAGCCTATGTGGTGGGTGGTTGTTTACGTGATTTATTATTGCATAACGAGCCAAAAGATTGGGACGTCACCACTAATGCGTTACCGGAACAAATCCAAACTGTTTTCGCAAAATCGTTATACTTAAATGCCTTTGGTACCGTCACAGTGAGAAGCGGGGAGTTAGAAGTGGAAGTAACGACTTATCGCGCCGATGGGGCCTATTCTGATCATCGTCACCCCGATCAAGTTAAATTTGGGGTATCCTTGAAGGAAGATTTAGCCCGGCGGGATTTTACCGTGAATGCTCTGGCCTATAATGGTGACCAGATTATTGATGAATGCTCTGGCCAACCAGATCTCCAGCAAGGAATCATTCGAGCCGCGGGTGACCCTAGTCTTCGTTTTCAAGAAGATGCCTTGCGCATGATGCGAGCCATTCGGTTTGCTAGTCAGCTTCGTTTTTACATTGAGCCGGAAACGTTTCATGCCATCCAAACTCAACGCGCATTAATCAAACATGTGTCCGCTGAACGAATTCGTGATGAATTGGTGAAGATGCTGCAAACGGAAGATGCTCTGCTTGCCATTTGGCAATTACATGTCACTGGTTTGCTGTCGTTGATTATTCCCGAGTTGGAAGAGGGCGTTGGTGTCGAACAAAATCTCCATCACATCTATACGGTGTTTGCACACAATCTGTTTGCCCTGCAATTTTGTCCATCAGATGATTGGCGGGTGCGGTTAGCGGCGTTGTTGCATGACGTTGGTAAACCGCGTGTCAAACAAGGTGAGGGAAAAAATTCTACGTTCTATCAGCATGAACATATTGGCGCCAAACTCACTCGGCAAATCATGAGGCGTTTAGCCTTTGCTAATGACGACACAAATAAGGTCGTACATCTGGTTAAGCATCACATGTTCTATTACAACATTGGCGAGATCACGGATGCCGGCGTCCGTCGGCTCATTCAACGGGTGGGTATTGAAAATATCCAAGATGTGATGGCGGTGCGGATTGCCGATCGGATGGGTTCCGGCGTGTATAAAGATAAGCCCTATAAATTAATTGAACTGGAGAAGCGGATTGAGTATGTCCAAAAAGATCCTATTTCCACTAGCATGCTAGCCTATGACGGTAATCAAGCCATGCGGCAATTTGGTTGGAAACCTGGCGCCAAGATTGGTGTACTGCTCCATCGGCTGCTCGATGAAGTGATGGATGATCCTAAGCGAAATACTGCAGAATACCTCACCGAACGTGCGGGGGTGCTCGCTCAAGAACTGGATACGTTATCAGAAGCGGACGCTCGTGCTATTATGAAGACCTATCGATCAGCTTTAGCGGACATCAATGCGTATAAAGATTAGTGTATTACTTAGTCTCAGTTTATTACCAAATTTGGTGTTGGCAAAAAACGTCATTGATGGAGAATCATTTGGTGCCAATATCCATCTTCGGCAACGGCACGTGGAAGAAGATTGGGACGATGTCTTAACCTTAGCCGATACGTATGGCATTACCTGGGCACGGGAGCAGTTTAATTGGGATGTCATCGAACCAACCGATGATGATGCCTTCAACTTCGATACCTACGATGCCGTGATCGATACCTATGAAGCGCACGAAATTGAAGTAGTAGGTTTGCTGACCTACAGTAGTTCTTGGGCATCCGACAATCCAGGTGCGGTAGATTATGAATTTTATCCACCAGATCTTGATGCCTGGAGTGACTATGTTGAAACGGTCACCGAGCATTATGCTGGTCGCATTACCTATTGGGAAATTTGGAATGAACCAAATCATGCCAGTTTCTGGAAAGGCGACGAATCCGATTATGCTGACCTCTTCAATAGCGCAGTCACGGCAGCTCAGGCTGGCAACCCAGATGCCAAAATTGTCTTTGGTGGTTTGTCCGGAGCTGATTATGCTTTCTTAGAAGACGTTCTTCCATTGATTGACAACGTTGATGATATTGCAGTGATGGCGATTCATCCCTACAGTAATTACGCCCCAGAAGTTGCAGCGGATGGTGTGAATACTCTCACCACTGATCTCTATAATGTGAAGGCAGTGTTGAATCGTTTTGAAATGACGCGAACACCAATTTGGCTGACAGAAATTGGCTGGCAAACGGGCACGGATGGTGTGGCCAATCGCACACAAGCGGAATATCTGACACGCGCCTATACCCAAGCCCTGGCCATTCCGGACGTTGAAAAAATCTTTTGGTACTCGTTGGTCGATGCCGGATCAGACTTTGGTTTAATTGATGATGATTTTGTGCCAAAGGAAGCCGCTAGCGCCCTGGGTTTTGTTGCGGAAGAATTAACCGGCCACTGGTTTAAGGATCAAACGTTGCCTGGTGTTAAAATTATGGACAATTTTGTGAAGAGTCAGGGCTGGCACTTTGCCGGTACCGTGTGTACGGAAGGTTCATTAGACGATAACGATAATGGCAAAATGACTGTGCGCTATCGGTTTACCGCTGATACTAATTGTTACGCTCCCATTACGCTCGACAAAGCCTTACCATATAACACTCGAGCTTTACAATTCAAAGTCAAAGGCGATAATAATTCTACCGCCTTGCGGGTGCGGGTAGTAGATGCCACCGGTGAAACCTTCCAATATAATTTTGGCTATCTTCCAAAAGAATGGCTGTATTATACGGTCCAACTGACAAAGCCATCCAGCTGGTGGAATGGAGATGGTGATGGCAAGTTAGATCAACCGCTCACCTTCGATTCTTTCGTGCTGGATGATGCCGATGGTCTACAAGAAAAGGGCACAGCCCAATTTGATGAATTATTAGTATCTGGTCGCAGCCAGGTGTATCTGTATCGTTTCCATCAAGGCACCAAGGATAAATATGCCTATTGGTCGACCAGCCGAGTCCGGCGCTTACGCATTTTGTTGGATGGTGCCGGAAAAATTGAAGAACGGATTTGGCGGTATGAAGATAAGCGGCATAAATCTGGCGATGGGTATTATTGGTTACGTGCCAGAAACGCAGTAACGTTTTTGCAGACGAGGTAGACCTCTCCCCTA
>DOSP01000080.1:1560-1693 GCA_003512175.1 Candidatus Kerfeldbacteria bacterium | reverse complement strand
TCTCCTTGTTGGAGAGGGGAAAATGTGTTCCCTTCTCTCCTGAAAGGAGAGGAGGGTCAGGGAGAAGAGGTCTGATGATACTGCTTATACACCTCTTTCAACCGTTGATCGGTAATATGGGTATAAATTTGGG
>DOSP01000080.1:1002-1463 GCA_003512175.1 Candidatus Kerfeldbacteria bacterium | reverse complement strand
GTGGTAATTGAGGAATGTCCGAGCATGCTTTGTACTGAGCGAATATCGGCCCCATTGCGTAGTAAATCAGTCGCAAAACTATGCCGCAGTGTGTGTGGTGTGATTTTTTTCATGATCCCAACCGCTTTGGCATATTTTTCTATGATTCGTTCAATCGATCGTGGTGTCAATGGCGCGGCATCCCCATCGGTTCGACCAGATTTGGCTCGATCCAGCGCCACAAACATGTAGGGTGAAACATCATGGCGAGCTGCTAGATATTTCTCTAACCAATACTTGGCTTGTTGTGATAAAAACACCACGCGAATTTTACTACCTTTTCCCCGTACCGAAAATTCATCACGTTTTAAATTGATATCCTTGATTTTTAAATTGGCCAATTCCGATACCCGTAAACCAGTAGAGAATAACAATTCTAGCATCGCCTTATCGCGCAGTTTTATGGGTAGGGACAACTCTAG
>DOSP01000080.1:0-908 GCA_003512175.1 Candidatus Kerfeldbacteria bacterium | reverse complement strand
AACTCTAGAGTTGTCCCTACTTTTATCGGCGCTTCCAACAATTCTTCCAATTCGCTTCCCTCTAAAAATTCCACCTGCCGATCTTCTTGTTTGGCAAGTTCAATTTTTTCTGGAGCCAGTGTTTTAATATCGCGTTTGGCCAGATACTTCAGGAAGGCTCGTAAGGCAATCATGTGGTAATTTTGCGTTTTCTTTTTTAACTGGCCTTGCAGATCTTTATTTGGGAGATGGTTCAGCTGCAAGCGGTATTGGCGCACCAGATCAGCCGTAATGTCGGCTGGGGAGTGGACCTTTGTCATCTCGGCAAAGCGTCGTAAATAAAAATCATAGTTCTTAATCGTGGCTTGAGCCCGATTCTTTTCAATCTCCATGTATTCCAGAAAGTCGGTAATGAGTTTGTTCACATCGGCCATGCACATATTGTACGACACATTGACTTGTCTGAACAGTCACGTATACTGACTTTCCCCAAGGAGGGCCTCATGAGTGAGTTTGTTCACGTTCTCGCCGACATCGGCGTGACGTTACTCGTTGTGATTGGCGGCCTCGGCTGCCTGGCGGCGATCATCATCGCCAGTGGGGTGGTCAAATACCACCGGGATGACGGCACCAGCTACGACGAGTAGCCGGCGCTAACTAGGGGAGGGGGTCGAGCGTGTTATTATCAACGTGCTCCCCCCAATTTCTCTCATCGGCTCTTGACATTATTTTCAAAGTAGTATATTCTTCCGTCGGCTTCTCGGTTCGGAGAAGTAGTTCAACAACCTGCTCACGGGGTCCGCCTTGTCTTCTGTCCTCCTGTTCCTGCTCCGCGTCGCGATCTCGCCGTTCGTGCTCGCTCTCGTCGTCACCATGGCCTGGATCTACAGTTTCATGATGGCGGCCGTCGCCATCTGCGAGGCTGGCTC
>DOSP01000041.1:2443-2793 GCA_003512175.1 Candidatus Kerfeldbacteria bacterium | reverse complement strand
CCGACGATTTCGACTTCTTCACCTACTTTAACAATACCGCCTTCGATACGGCCAGTCACTACGGTGCCACGACCTTCAATGGACATAACATCTTCAATGGCCATGATAAAGGGCTTATCCACTGGACGTTGTGGTTCTGGAATGAACGTATCTAAGGCATTTAACACATCGAGAATTGGTTTGGCCGCAGCTGGATCACCTGGATTTTCCAAAGCTTTCAAGGCAGAGCCACGAATGATTGGGATATTATCACCATCAAATTTGTATTTCTTCAGCAAGTCTCGAATTTCTTCCTCAACTAACATCAATAATTCTTCGTCTTCCACCTGATCCACTTTGTTCAAAAACAC
>DOSP01000041.1:0-2371 GCA_003512175.1 Candidatus Kerfeldbacteria bacterium | reverse complement strand
TGATCCACTTTGTTCAAAAACACCACAAAGGTTGGCACACCAACTTGGCGAGCCAACAAAATATGTTCACGAGTTTGCGGCATTGGACCATCTGACGCGGACACCACCAGAATAGCACCGTCCATCTGGGCAGCACCAGTAATCATGTTCTTGATATAGTCTGCGTGACCGGGACAATCGATGTGAGCGTAGTGGCGATTTTCGGTTTCGTATTCAACGTGCGCCGTGTTAATCGTAATACCACGTTCCTTTTCCTCTGGAGCGTTATCAATTTGATCAACCGACTTCTTCTGTGCCTTTCCGCCTTTGGCGTTCAAGACACTAAGAATAGCGGCCGTGGTTGTTGTCTTACCATGATCAACGTGGCCTAATGTACCGACGTTTAAGTGCGGTTTGGAACGATCAAACGCTTCTGCCATAAGGTTATTTTAATGTTTTGCTAAAAAATTTATCTATAAACAAGCCTGCGTATTATACCAGCCTTTTTCTTATTGTAAAGGCTTGTGTGGATAAGTCCCTATTTACTGCGCTTTTCAATCAATTCTTGCTGAACGTGTCGGGGCACTTCACTGTACTGCTTAAATTCCATGGAATAGGAGGCCCGACCCTGGGTCATGGACCGTAACGAGGTGGCATATCCGAACATTTCGGCCAATGGAACGTGGGCGGAGATGACTTTGGCTTGTCCCCGATCGGTCATTTCCAAAATTTGGCCACGTTTTGAGTTTAAGTCACCTATGACGTCACCCATGTATTGCTCCGGCGTAATCACCGTGACAGACATGATTGGCTCTAAAATGACTGGGTCAGCCTTGCGACAGGCATCCTGGAAAGCCATCGAACCGGCCATTTTGAAGGCTAATTCAGAAGAGTCAACCTCATGGTAACTACCGTCGGTTACCGTGGCTTTGATGTTCAACAATGGATAACCGGCCACAATCCCTCGATCCAAGGCTTCTTTGATACCCTTTTCAATTGGACTGATATATTCACGAGGAATGCGTCCACCTTTGACCGCGTCAACAAACAAGAAATTCAACAGCGCATTTTCACCTTTATCTTCAGCGGTTAATGGCTCAACTGTTAAATAACAGTGACCATACTGCCCACGACCACCAGTTTGTTTAATGTATTTGCCTTCGGCTTCAGCCGTTTTGCGGATAGTTTCCTTAAAGGCCACTTGCGGCGCACCGACATTGGCTTCTACTTTGAATTCTCGCTTCATCCGATCCACCAAAATTTCCAAGTGTAACTCCCCCATCCCAGAGATGATGGTTTGGCCAGTAGCTTCATTCGATTCCACCCGGAAGGTGGGGTCTTCTTCACCCAGTTTTTGTAGAGCCATGCCCATTTTTTCTTGGTCAGCCTTGGTTTTTGGCTCAATCGCCACAGAAATAACTGGCTGCGGAAAGACAATTTTCTCAAGAATCACCGGATGATCAGGATCACACAAGGTATCGGCCGTGACGGTATCTTTTAAGCCAATCACCGCAGCAATATCACCGGCTTGGACTTCACTGATTTCATCACGTTTGTTGGCATGTAAACGCACTATTCTGGAAATACGTTCTTTATTGCCGGTGGTGGCATTAAATACATAGGAACCCGAAACCAGTTTACCAGAATACACCCGCACAAAAATGAGCCGACCGACAAACGGATCTGTTGCTACTTTAAAGGCCAGCGCCGCTAAATTCCCGGCTGCATCAGGACGACATTCAATCATCTTGCTTTCATCTTCATAGTCATGCGCCGACACCGGAGGCTTATCTAGCGGTGAGGGCAAATAGCTGGAGACGGCATCAAGCAGTAATTGGACACCCTTGTTTTTTAAGGCGCTGCCACACAGAACCGGAATAATTTCATTGGCTAACACACCCACGCGCAGGGCTTTTTTCAAACTCACTACATCGATGTCTTTGCCCTCTAGGTAAGCGGTCATGAGTGACTCATCTTGCTCCACAATAGCTTCCACCAATTTTGCCCGATATTCCTTAGCTTTTTCCACTAAATCTGCTGGGATATCACCAATTTCAATATCTTTACCTAGATCATCTTTGTAGACTATGGCTTTCTGTTCGAGTAAATCAACGACCCCCTGAAAATGGTCTTCTTGACCAATCGGCAATTGGATTGGCACGGCTCGCTTACTTAAGCGTTCATGAATGGAGGCTAAATCTTTATAAAAATCAGCACCGGTGCGATCCAGTTTATTAATAAAACACATGCGTGGCACCTGATATTTTTCGGCTTGATGCCACACTGTTTCCGACTGTGGTTCAACGCCAGCCACACCATCAAACACCACGACACCACCATCCAGTACCCGCAATGAGCGTTCTACTTCAACGGTGAAATCGACGTGGCCGGG
>DOSP01000001.1:11878-12004 GCA_003512175.1 Candidatus Kerfeldbacteria bacterium | reverse complement strand
TGGCCTCCACGCCAGCGATACGCCAGTTGACGGAAGTGATCCCTTCTGACACGCGATCGCGCACAGCCGGATCTGGCTCCATCAGCACGGCCAGCAGTGCATCCGCCAGCATGCAGGCGGCAGGGC
>DOSP01000001.1:11322-11780 GCA_003512175.1 Candidatus Kerfeldbacteria bacterium | reverse complement strand
GGGCCTGACACCTGCTGTACTTCAGGAACGTCGCGATACATCGCCGCTCCCAGCAACCGGATCTCGTCGTGGTCGAACGTGCCGTGTGCTGTATCGACTGCAGCATACTGCTCGAGGGTGTACACCACCCACAGCTGTGCCTGTTCGGCGTTGATGAGTACGACTGCATGGCTGAACGGAACGTTGAACGCGAGCTTGGTAGCAGCATCCATGATTCAGACTCCTAGGTACGAGTGGTGTGCAAAACGTAGCGGAAATAGCCAAAAATTGCAACTATCAATTATTTCGATCACGCTACACACAATAATTTCTGTGCAGTGTGATCGAGTGGAACAGTCCTCGATCCTCCTGAGTTGAAGATGAACATTCATGGCTGTTCCAACGACTCCCCTGCTTGGAGTGTCGTTCCATGAATGGTGAGGCACCGAT
Organism: Candidatus Kerfeldbacteria bacterium; assembly: GCA_003512175.1. Classification (GTDB taxonomy): domain Bacteria; phylum Patescibacteriota; class Patescibacteriia; order UBA9570; family UBA9570; genus UBA9570. Next base: position 11,351 of record DOSP01000001.1, on the reverse strand, counting down.
GCTTCTAGTCCCGCCGGCGGCTGCGTTCC
>DOSP01000001.1:10944-11252 GCA_003512175.1 Candidatus Kerfeldbacteria bacterium | reverse complement strand
CCGCCGGCGGCTGCGTTCCACCCGCCGCTCATCGTCCTTCGTGACCTTCGTCACCAGGAGAGGAGTGACCGGCACGACTAGCCCGGAATTGCGGTGCCTCTCGAACATGACGATCCGACCATCGACGATGATCGGACCGGGATTCCGCTGACGAGGATCCGTAACCAACACGACGCGCTCCATCTTGACGTCCAGTTAGAGCGCAGCCATTGTAAACAAAATTAAAAAATCGTCAATAGCTGTCGAATGCGAATCAATCCTTATTAATTTGAGTTTGAGCCGATGCGCAGATTTGAACTGCGGACCTA
>DOSP01000001.1:0-10853 GCA_003512175.1 Candidatus Kerfeldbacteria bacterium | reverse complement strand
CTTACCATGGAGTTGCTCTACCAGCTGAGCTACATCGGCGTATCGTGCACTGCACAAACCAGCTGCTGTGTGGACGCCCCGAAGGGTGTGACAGCAACTGGTCTCTCCAGTTCACAACTGATCAATCTCCTCTTGGTATTTCTGCAACTTCTGATTCTCCGGATTCACTTCCTTTAATTTGTCTAGCGTACTCTGCGCCTTATATTTTAACTTATTCAGAATCGCCACTTCAATCAGGGCATCTAAATTCTTGGGGCTGTTAGGGCCCAGTTCCAAGGCTTGCTCAAACGATTCAAGGGCATCTTCATATTTCTCCGTGTCCACTTGTAACTCACCAAGCTCACGATAAATCGCTTCATCCTTAGGGTCTAGTTGTACCATAAACTGCAACGTCGCAATGGCGTGCACTTTGTCACCCATCGCTTCATACACCTGCGCTAGACCGCGATAGGCATCAAGTGATCGGCTATCTAAGCCAACGGCGGCAATAAATTTCTTTTCCGCTTCCGCTAGTTTGCCATCCTCGAACAACGCCGTACCCTCTTGTACCGCGGTCACCACCGATGTTGCCGCAGGTTCAGTGGTAGTACTCACAGAACCTTTCGCAGCCAACCGATAGCGTTTTTCCAGCGCCACTAAATTATGAAACACGCCACGGAGCAATTTGGTCAGCACCTGACCGATTGGTTTATAGAACGCTTGAAAACTCAACAACAATGTACTCAATTTTCGGCGCAAACGATTTTCCACTAAATTAGCCTTGCGTTTCTGCTGGCGATGCAGCGTCATGGCTTCTAAATCTAAGGCGGATGCCTTGGGGAACGCCCGCACATACACCGTCACAATCACCGCTAACGCGGCCACGGCGATTACACTCGGAATGAGATAAGCTAACCAAGTCATTATAAGCTGATGCGTTTAATAGCGGTAATCTGAATATTTTCGCCTAGTTCGGCAATTTTTTCGGTCACAATATCTTGCACGCTGCGTTTATCATCCATCACAAAGGGTTGTTCCAGTAAACACACTTCGCTGAAAAACTTATTCAGTTTTCCTTCCATAATCTTCTCCTGCACGGCGGCTGGCTTGCCTTCGGCTTGTAACACTTCTCGATACACTTCCCGCTCTTTTTCAATGACATCATTAGGTACTTCACTGCGTGAGATATACGTGGGGTTAAAGGCGGCTATATGCATTGCCATCTGATGAGCCAACTCTTTGAATTTGTCTGTTCGTGCCACAAAATCCGTTTCACAGTTAATCCGCACCAGCACGCCCACCCGGCCTTGCCCGTGGACATAGGCTTCCACGAGCCCTTCCGAGGCAACTCGATCCGCTTTCTTCGCTGCCACTTTTTGACCACGTTTACGCAGAATCTCGACCGCCTTATCATAATCATCCTTGGCTTCTTGCAAGGCTTTCTTAGCGTCTAATACGCCGGCTCCAGTTTGTTCGCGCAATTGCGCAATGAGTTTTGTATCAACGGCCATAGCGTTATTGGGTAGGGGCTTCCACCTTAGGTATCCTGGCCTTGCCACGTTCAATGGCTGCCGCCACTTGTTCCACTATCAGGCTAATCGATTTCACACCATCATCATTCGCTGGAATTGGAAAGGCAATTTTTTCTGGATTGACATTGGTATCAACCATGGCAATCACCGGAATACCCATGCGATTGGCTTCTTTGACGGCGGTTTTTTCTTTCTTGCAGTCCACCACGAACATGACATCGGGTAATTTCAGCATGTGCTCCACACCGCCCACCACTTTGGTGAGATCTTCAATTTCCCGCTCAAACATTAACTGTTCTTTCTTGGTGTAGCGATCCTGCCATAACCCCTGGTCTCTTTCTGATTTCAACTGCGTCAATTTCTTCATCAAATTACCAACGTGGCCAAAGTTTGTTAGTAAACCACCGAGCCAGCGTTCCGAAATATACGGTACGCCAACACGTTCAGCTGCGGCTTTGACAATGGCTTGGGCTTGGCGCTTCGTGCCAAGAAACAAAATGATCTTGCCCGTGGCCGCCATTTCTTCGATGCTGGGTAAAATAGCATCGAGCTGCTCTTTGCTGCGCTCGAGATCGATAATGTTAATCCCCTGACGGGTACCAAAGACAAACCGATTCATCTTTGGATGTTTCTTCGACGGCTTATGGCCGAAATGTACTCCGGCTTGGAGCATCTCCTGCACAGTCACCGTTTGGGTGGAGTTGGACATGTAGATATATACCTTTAGCTACTACCGAGGCTGTGCTGAGAGCAAACGCCATCCAGTAGACGGCGTCGCCAGGTCCTCAATCACATGATGCCTGGGTATGGTTGGTTAAATGCTTGAATAGGCTAACATATCGCCCTGTCTCTGGCAAACTTGCATCTTATACCGAGGTATGCTAGGGTGTGGCCATGACTAAAATTAATAAAGAATTACTCAAGGGCTCATCGGATATCCTGCTCTTAAAGATTCTAGCCGATAAACCCCTGTATGGCTACGAAATAGCCAAACAAATTAAGCAGCTCAGCGACGATGTCTTGGCGATGGGTGAAGGCACGCTTTATCCCCTGCTGCACCGCTTAGAGCAAGCCAAATTGCTAGAATCATTCTGGCAAGATGCCAACGGTCGGAAGCGTAAATATTACGCCTTAACCGCGCAAGGTAAAAAAATATTAGAAACTAAAACCGCTGAATGGAAAGCGTTTACGGAAGCGATCAATTCGATTGTGAGTTAATGGTATGAGACGCGTCTGGCAGGACGAAATCAACAGTCACCTCTTAGATTGTGCTGAAGACCAGGGCATCACTTTACCTGAGGCCAGAAAAAGATTTGGTGACGTGGAAACCATCGGCCATCAGCTGTCGGTCATTCACCCTTGGTTAGCAGCCTATGCGGACTGGATCATTATTGGCGTGGTTCTGTTTGCTTGCCTGCCGCTCTACATTGGTAGCACGATACTGGCGAATACGATTCCTGGTTTGATCGCGGAACGTCTACTAGTATGGTGGTGGGGCGTCGCCATTGCATTGGGTAGCTTCGTCTTGTTGAAATGGCAATATCACATCATCACTCATCAAAGCAAACCACTCATTTTTTATGCGTTGGGTACCGGTTTTATCATATCTGTTATCATGACCGTGATATTAGACATTAATAATTTTGAGACTGCCATTTATAACAGTATCGTCGTTATTGTGGCAAGTGTTACGTTGTGGTTACGTTGGTTTTCATTAAAACTGCGCCAGAGAACAACCCTGTTGTATGGTATAATCGGTTTGGTTATTTTCTTTGCTTGGAGGGAACAAGGTTGGTTAGAATTATTTATTTTTCCTCATTGCCTTTATCTGCAACCTGATTTTATTACTGCGGCACCTAGCCAGTGTGTTCAACTTTCATGGTTTCATCCACTACTCTTTATTGTGTACAGTCTAGTGATTATCAGTTTTGTATTTACGGTTCATTATCTTTATCGATTATGGAAACAATCTACTCTCCTCTATCGTAAGCTCATCACCACTGGCGCCTTTATCCTCATGCCGCTGACACCATTGTTTATTTCCGGCGTGAATCAATCTGGACAGCTAGATGCGTTACCGTGGAAGCGAGACATCTACCAAGCCTATGTGGATATTCTTGGCCGCCGGCCAGAACAAAAAGATTATGATTTTTATGAAAAGACCCGCTCCTATCAACACATGTCTGAAGTGCGGGCCGTGTTGTACCAATCTGACGAACGCCGCCTGAAAATTAAATTACTCGCTCCAGAGATTTCAGAAGAGCAGCTAGACTACTATGCCAATTCTGTGATGACCATAAAAGAAATTAACGACGCTTTATGATATCCTCTCTAGCGATCTATCTAGCGCTGATCACACCTACCACTATTGATACCGTTCCAGTGTATCCCACCAATCATATTGTGATTGCGCAAGAACCGACGCAAGAATATGAATGGGATACCGTGGCCTTGCCCGAAACCTGGCCGCTGGATACGTACTATGTGGAATTATGGGATGCCAATAATCGGCCCATCGCTGGCCACACAGCCACAAAGCTCACTAGCCATACCATCGATATCAGCGACATCGATGCCAGCTTAACGCCCAGTCTTCGGGTAGTGCTCTTTCAACCGCCGAACACTCCCCCACCTCCAGCGGATTACGCTGTCTATGTTACGTATCAAACCTATCCCAACATTCGTTTATTTATTCTCTTGATCGCGGCCACATTCACCTATCTGATCATTTTGATTTGGTCCATCAGTCACCGGCAATCCATCCGTCAGCTACCCGCCGCCATCAAAAATTTATTGCATGGTCAAGCGGCACCATCGTTGACAGCGATACTGATTACTATACTCTTTGCGGGAATTTTTGGGACCATGCTCGGCACATTTATTGGTGGAATACAAATTATCTATCTATTCATTAAGCTGCCGTTCTTGATGGGTAGCGCTTTGCTTATTTCTTTTACCACGTTGGCCATTATGAGTTTGTTGTTGGGCATCAAAAAGTCGATCAAAGAATTATGGAATATCGCCTTAAATTTGCTGGCGGTGACAGCCATGGGTTTAGCGTCGTTCAGCTTATTGCTCGGGTTCTATATTGTGTATCCGTTAAATCATGATCAAGTGCTTATTGCCACCGTGGCATTCTTCGTAGCAGCTGGTCTGCTGGCCCTCACTCTACTTTATCGCTGGGTGAAAAATCCATTTGTACCCATCATCTGGATAATCGTGTATGGTCTGGTGTTTCTGCAAATGGGTTGGCTACTGCGACCGTGGGTAGGGGTGATTGATCCGGTGCATGGCACCGTGCCCATTGCCAGAGCCAATAGCGGTAATGTCTTCATCGAATTAATAAACCTAGTTAATTAATATATAAATCTATGAATTTTCTACCAACCAGTTCGCTACTCCTTAAACAGCAAACCAAACTTTTTGATGACGTGCTCAACAATAAAATAAAATCAGGTCAGCTCCTGGAATTAGTATTGGTTAGTTTGCTCAGCCTAGCTATCTTTGGCGGTGTGATGAGCCTGTCATTTCCGCACTGGTGGCACGCCATGGATGTGATGTGGAAATTAATCGTTCTCCTGTTTGGTACACAAATCCTCTGTTTACCAGCTCTTTATGTCTTTAGCTCAATTCGTGGATCGCGTATTACGGTAGGACAATTACTGTTGAGTACCATGGCCGGTATCGCTACTACGGCTGTTGTACTCGTGTCCCTTTCGCCAATCGCTTGGTTCTTTACCTGGTCAATGACTGGCAATATTGATCTGCTGCGCGTCATGAATGCACTCATGATTGGTTTAGGAATGCTGTTTGGTATTATCTTACTGGCCCGATCCTTCATATTTTATTATCAACATTTCAAACAACAGCATCCAGAAAACAAATCGGCCGTTGACATCCTGCTCCTTTGGCTCATTTTAGTTATTATCGTTACCATACAAATGGCCAACAAACTTGGTCCGTGGTATATCGTGAATTAAACTGCTATACTGTGGCCATGAAATATATCATCGCCACTGGATCACTTCTGCTCTTGGTTGGTTCGAGCTGTACAGGTTTAGATAAGCTTCAATCCGGTATTGAAACCTACCAAGACACTAAGGCTTTGCTCGGTGGCAGCAGTGATCATCACACTGTGATTGTGGCGGGATACGGTACGCCAGTGAAAGGTAATACCACCTACCAAGACTACATCAAAGCGGTGGCTACCTATGTGAGTAATGAAGCGAACAACGTCGATTCAGTGGTATTTACTGGTGGCTATACCGATGATCAAAACTTGTCGGAAGCGGAAAGCATGAATAGCTACTTTAACACGCAGGTGAGCACAAATAGATTACATGAGCGAGGTGTAAAAGTATTAAAAGAAGAATGTTCGATTGTGTCATGGCAGAATATCAGCTACAGCCAAGAACTGTTACTGGACAAAGACATTACTCCCACTCAAGTGACGTTATTTGGAGATGAGAATCGTTCAGATAAATTGAAAACCTTCGCTATCTACAAATTTAATTTATCCGCTGGTTTACCAAACAATGTCACCGATCTGGTGAACCAGTCACTCAATGCCACCAGTGTGGATTATCAGGGCTTTGATTTTGGCGATTCTGCCGATACCGAGGACGCGCGCAAAGCCAAATTTGCCGCGGAAGTGCTTGGCGCCTACGATACCGAAGTTGGTAACGAACTGTTGCAAAAGCGGCTCGACGACTGGTCAGACACCTACGGGTATGATGTAGCGGATAATTTAGTGAAAAAAGGATGTAGCCAGTACGCTGGATTCTAGACTTGACGATCCAGAAACACTGTGTTACCTTATTCCGGTATATGAAACCTGACGTTCACCCAAAATACTTTGAAACCGCCACAGTGACCTGTTCTTGCGGTAATACTTTTACCACTGGTTCCACCGTGGAAGTGATTCAAGTTGAAGTCTGCTCCAATTGTCATCCCTTTTTCACCGGTAAACAGAAATTTGTCGATACGGCCCGTCGCGTGGAGAAATTCCAAGAACGTACCAAAAAAACGGCTGATGCCAGTGCCAAACGTGGCAAGTCAAAAACGAAGAAGCACGCCGCTAAATCTGCCCTCAAAGCAGCGGCCAAGTCTTAGATGATTCATAGCATCACGGAAAAAATCGATTCGCTGCGTCAGCGATTCGGCCAGCTTCAGGCTGATTTACAAGATCCAGCCGTGTTACAGAACCCGAAACAGTTAAAAAAACTGTCCGTTGAGTTTGATGAGCTGAAGGAAAAAATTGCCCTGTTTAATCGTTATCAAAATGTTCAAACCGCTGTTCGTGATGCCGAACACACTATCCAAGATGGCAGCGACGTAGAATTAGCCCAACTGGCCAAAGCTGAATTAGATACCCTACGGCCACAATTAGCCGCTCTGGATCAACAAATTCAGATCGCCTTAATTCCACCTGATCCACTTAATCTGAAAGATACCATTGTGGAAATTCGGGCTGGCGCTGGTGGTGATGAATCAGCCTTATTCGCTGCTGAACTGTTCCATTTGTATTCGCAATATGCCGCCACCCAAGGCTGGCAGGTCAGTGTGATGAGCTCCAATCGCACTGGCATTGGTGGCTTTAAAGAAATTATTTTTGAAATCACCGGTCAAAAAGTCTATTCCCAGATGAAATATGAATCTGGTGTTCATCGCGTCCAACGAGTTCCGGATACGGAAAAATCCGGTCGGGTGCATACCTCAACGGTCACTGTGGCAGTGATGCCAGAGGCGGAAGAGATCGATCTCCAAATTAACCCAAATGATTTACGCATTGACGTGTTTCGCTCCGGTGGTCACGGCGGACAAAGCGTCAACACCACAGATTCCGCGGTGCGCATTACCTACTTACCCACCGGCATGATTGTGACGTGTCAGGATGAAAAATCGCAACATAAGAACAAAGCCAAAGCCTTGAAGGTATTGCAATCCCGTTTATTGGCGCAAAAATTGGAAGCTGATCGGGCAAAAAACAGCGCTATGCGTCGTTCCCAAATTGGCACAGGTGATCGTTCTGAAAAAATCCGCACGTACAATTTTCCGCAAGATCGTATTACCGATCATCGCATCAAAGCCAACTGGAGCAATATCGGACAGATCATGGAAGGTGATCTCGCACCGATCATCTCGGCCATGCAAGCGGCTGATCACGAGCAGCAGCTGCAGAATCTATGAAGATTACAATGCATGAAATGGATATCTTGATGGCTTTTGTATTGAGAAAACCAAAAGAATTTATCTACGCACATCCAACGCACAAAATCACCAAATCCCAATACAACAAATTCCAAAACTTGGTGAAACGGCGCGAACGTGGTGAGCCAATGGCTTATCTCATTGAGCACAAAGAATTCTATGGTTTAGATTTCTTAGTAAACCAACACGTCCTCATTCCCCGTCCAGACACCGAGACACTCATTGAAACTGTTCTGCCCCAACTCAAACCTGGTCAAGTGGTGTGCGATATCGGCACTGGTTCTGGCAATATCGCTATTACATTAAAAAAATTACATCCCAGCTGTAACGTGATAGCCACCGATATTTCAAAAACGGCTCTGGGGGTTGCCAAACGGAATGCAAAAAAAATAAAAACTCCGGTTACTTTTTATCGCGGTGACGTCTGGCAAGCCTTACCGAAAAAATATCATGGTAAAATCGACTGGTTGATTTGCAATACACCATATCTGACAAAACGGGAAGCTAGAAAACAATCACTGCGCTATGAACCTCGGGTTGCACTGACGCCTCGACATGACTCATTATCAATTATAAAAAAAGTAATCGAGCAATCGCCGGACTGGTTGTCACCACATGGAAAAATAGTCTTGGAAATTGGTTACAATCAAGCCGCCCGTATTAAAAAAATAGCTCAATCTGTTTCTCCGTCGGCGAAAATTTCCGTGATAAAAGATTATGGCCAACTTGACAGAGTGGTTGTAATATGTTAAAATTCAGCTTATCGTATGGAACTACAAACCTTGCTGGTTCGCTTCCCGCTCGCTCCTTTAGCTGATCACATCGGCAAGTTTGAGCAGCTGTTTCACAATATCTACTACTTACTGAAGGGTGATCAGGACAAATCGCTGCGTATTGCTTGTGAAGTGGTCAGTGTGTACAACAAGCTGAATTTTTATCTGACGGCTCCCAGTAACAATGCCGGCGTGCTGAAGAACATGGTGTTTTCCATTTTTCCTGATGCCGAAGTCACTACGGTCAAGCGCTTTATGGATATCGAGCACATGCCTGATCATGCCTTAAGCTTCTATCTTGATCTGGCTCACAAAGAACAGTATTCTCTGCGCACCTATAAATCTACCGCACCAAATGACCCGCTCAGTCCGTTTATTAATAGCCTGTCCTCTATTCCACCCACGCACGGAGCCATTTGGCAAATGGTGCTAGACCCACTCGATGAAGATGTCGAGAGCGGTTCGAGTGGTTTATTTTATGGTGAAACCAAGCGGAGTGGTGAGACGGTTGAAATTCCCAAGTTTCAATCGGTCATTCGCTTTGCCTATTTTTTTCCGGCCAGTGACAACACTGGGGCAAAAGTAGCGCTGGATGACATCATGCGCTCGTTCCATGAATTTTCTGCCGAAAAAAATCGCATTGTCTTCACACCAGAACAAAACATCCAATCGTTCGTGCAGGATTTATTTAAGCGTCAGGAAAGTGCCCGCACCATTTTGAGCCAAGAAGAAGTCGCGTCCCTGTTCCATATTCCCGATCCCATGTTAAAATTGCCAGCCATTAACTGGATTCTGTCTAAACGCGCCCAGCCTCCATTTAACCTACCTACTCCCCACACCACTTTAGCGGAAGCCGCTACATTTTTTGGCGCCACGAATTTTCGCGGACAGCGTACCGAGTTCGGTATTCTGCGTGAGGATCGTCGCCGTCATTTGTATGTGGTGGGTAAATCTGGTTCGGGTAAATCAAAGTTACTCGAAACCCTGATTATCGATGACATTCTCAAGGGTGAGGGCGTCTGTGTGATGGATCCACACGGTGATTTGATTCAAGATATTATTAAGTACATTCCCGAACACAAGGTGAAGGACATCATTTATTTCAATGTGGCCGATTTTGAATGGCCGATTGCCTTCAATCCCCTGGAAAATGTGTCCATCGACATGAAACAACAAGTCACCCAAGGGTTAATTGAAGTATTTGAAAAATTCTTTGGCGGTGACTGGTCACCAAAAATTGAGCACGTTTTCCGCTATACCACATTGGCCATGTTAGATTATCCCGATTCGACCATTGTCGGCATGATGAAAATGTTGACCAATCGGAAATTTCGCCAAAAAGTTATTCCGGAAATAAAAGATTCGGTTGTAAAGCATTTCTGGGCCAATGAATTCTCCAGCTGGTCAGAAAAATTCGATAACGAAGCCATTTTGCCGCTTGTCAATAAACTCGGTCAGTTCTTATCGAATCACTTGATTCGTAACATTGTAGCCCAGCCGAAAAACAAATTCAGCTTTGACGACATCATGAACAATAAAAAAGTCCTGTTGATTGAATTGTCCAAAGGCCGCCTGGGTGAAGAAAATGCCGCGTTGCTCGGTGCCATGATGATTACCAAGATCTACCAAACCGCTATGGCGCGGGCCAAACTACCCGAAGAGCAACGCAAAGAATTTTACCTGTATATTGATGAATTTCAAAACTTTGCCACCGAGACCTTCGAGAACATTTTATCGGAGTCACGCAAATATCGTTTGCTGTTGACGATCTCCCACCAGTATTTAGCCCAAGTACCTGACCGTATTAAAGGCACCGTGTTTGGTAATATCGGCTCGATTATCGCTATGCGCGTGGGGGCGGATGATGGTACCTATTTAGCCAATGAGTTTACGCCCATTTTCGGTACAGAGGATTTCATTAACTTAGGCGTGCGCGAAATGTTGATTAAAATGAGTGTGCAGGGTCAAACCACCCAACCGTTTTCTGCCGTCACCTCTGATGTGCCGCCGTTCCCAAATCCAGACTTTGCCGATGCCATTATTGATTACAGTCGAAAAAATTACGGCACGTCACTGGCGGAAATTGATCAATTGATGGCCCAGCTCTATAGCGACGAAGAAAACACTAACCAAGTTGGCACCAAGGAAGAAACCTTTGAAGCGCCAATTGTCTAATATCGTCAGCAACTAAAACGTAGTATCGCTCACCATAGTACGCATTAGTTGCCGGCTCTGAAGAGCAGCCGGCTGGCTGATTCAGAGCTACCTCCTCCGCTGTTCGGTGGTGTTGTCCTGCCTGGTGCCACAGAGCGGGCACTTGTTCGTGTCACCGGGCAGCGCCGACTTGCACTGCCGGCAG
>DOSP01000028.1:5716-6383 GCA_003512175.1 Candidatus Kerfeldbacteria bacterium | reverse complement strand
CGAATTCATGACCTTCGTCACCGAACGGTCGGATCGCGCCGAACAGGTCAAGGTGCAAACCGGACTGTTCTGGCTAGCGACGCAACACTACGTAACCGGCCGGCTACAGTTCGATGACAGTGAGGACGTCCTCACGATCATGCCGCAACTGTTTAACCGCGTCGTACGTCGTGATCCCGTTGAGGTAATCGAGATGGGTGACGGTGAAGAGGAGGAGATCTGAGCCGGTGGGTATGTGCACACGCATGTACTCACCGACCAGACCGAATTCAGGCTTGATTATGTCACAAAATAGTGGCATAGTAAGACGGATGTTATTAAGAAAACCTGTACTGTTTTTTGGCATAAGTGTTGTTGGGTGGTGCATAGCTCAGTCTGCCCTAGCAGCTACGTTCACGGTGAATAGTCCAGAAGCAACTGATGATGGGACATGTACGCATCCGTATGTGGATGCTGCCAACGATTGTACGCTTGAAGAGGCTATTGATGACGCTAATGCTGCGGGCGGCTCTGATACTGTTAATTTTAATATTTCAACAGCTAATTTTGCGGATGATGGCGATGGCCAATTTACCATTAGTTTAGGGAATACCGTCTTGCCCACGATCAACACGGCAGTTGAATTGGACGCCGTGAGTATGTGGGATACCACTGGAACAAAGCAAGA
>DOSP01000028.1:3104-5572 GCA_003512175.1 Candidatus Kerfeldbacteria bacterium | reverse complement strand
AGCTCCAATGCTGACAGCAGTTTAGTACAAGGTTTAGAGCTGACCGGCGGGGCTGACGTGCTACGGATTAATGACGCCGACAATGTGATCATCGGCACAGACTGCGACGGCGTAAACGATGGTACTGAACGAAATATCATCTATGGTGAATTGGCTGACTGGAACTCAACTATTGATATCAATGCTGCTGCCGCCACCGAAGTAAAAGGTAACTACATTGGTGTGCAAGCTGATGGTATCACCGTTCATAGTACCAGCTTGCCTCGCGGCGCTACAGCCATTCATGTCACCGCCAGCAGCAATGTACTGATTGGTTACGAGGAAGGTACTTCTGGAACCTGTGCGGCCAATGTGCAGCGAAATATTATTGGCCATTTCTACAACTCAACCTTTGAAATTGGTGTGGAAGGATATGGTGATGGCATCAACATTTTTACAACCACTTCAAATCTGCGCATCGCGGGTAATTACATTGGTTTGGGTGCTGATGGTACCACCAACGTTGGCCCATACAACGGTACGGTAGATGATACTGGGCGTGGTATTATCTGTGGCACGGAAAACACCTCAGGAATTTATATTGGTACGGACGGTGACGGTACCGATGATGCCCTAGAAGGAAATTATATCGGCAATTGGGGTAGCGCCGGGATACATATTCAAAACTGCGGAACAAACATCCGTGCATCAGGCAATACAGTTGGTCTAACCACTACCGGTGTGAAAGCGGCGAATCGTAACGGCATCGTTGTGCGAGATGATCTAATTTTAGGTTGGTGTGATACAACAGTGAATAATACCATCTGCAGTGATAATGGAGCACAATCAACTCAGGCTAATGTGGTTGGATTTAGTACCGGTGATGGTGTTGTCATCAATTCGAATGCCAGTACACCCGGGATTTACGGCAATTATATTGGTACCAACGCTGCTGGTAGCGCAGACTATGGTAATACGGGCGATGGCATCGATCTGAGACAGCAGACCAACATGACCGCACCGTATCACATTGGTAATAGTAACACGAACCAAAGCAACACCATTAAATACAATGATGTGGGTATTCGCATAGACGGTGCTGTGACGGGTTCAGCCGCCAGTGCCTTAGAAGACTATCGTGTAATCGGGAACACTATCTCCAACAATGATACGTATGGCATATATGTGCGACTGACAGAACTCTATGGTACAGCTGGCCCAAATGATGGCACAATTAGCTCAAATACCATTCAAAGTAATGGCTCACACGGTCTCTACGTAGAAGGATCCTCTCCATCTATTACCACCAATACCATTTCCAGTAATGCCGGTTATGGTCTGTACATTTTTTCCAACTACCAACCTGACCTGGGCGCCTACTCTAACCCGTATGATGCTCTTTCGCCCAGCAATGCCAGTGATGATGCGGTATCGCGGCCAAATGTCACTACTAATACGATTCAAAGTAATACCTCGGGCGGTGTGTACTTGTTAGATGCGAATGCTCACAATGGATCATCGTTATTGGTAGATAATACCTTCAGCTCAAATAATGGTAATCCGCACATACGCCGCGATTGGTATGGCGCCATCGAACTACTGACAACGTCCAGCACACCAATTACTTCTGGCAGTCGCACAATGAATATCGCACCAGCCAATGGTACCTGCTTAAATACTTGCAGCGGTTCAAGCAGTGCAGCGGCTACTGCCTCGAGCGCAGTCTGGGGAAAGAGCGGCATCAGTTACGATGATGCGACCACCTGGTTTGCAGTAACAGATTATGTGGTTTCTTCAACCGGCACGGAAACCAACTATAATCCCTACACCATCACCGTGTCTGGTGATTCCACCAACGACACCGGTGTCACCTATTCGTTCAATGGCAGCAATGATGATACAGCCAGTACAGCTGGTTTAGCCAATGGTATCACTACCAACACTTGGTATCGTTACCAAGTAGCTGAAATCGAAACTTCATCAGACCCGAGCACACCCAGTAACACTTCACCAAGTGACGACGCCACTGGCGTCTCACTCACGCCAACCCTGGTGACCTCAACATTTTCAGATACTGCCGAAACCCATACGTCTAGTACTTGGGATATTTTTTCCACGAGTGCCTTATGTACCGCCTCTGGTACAGGTGATGTGTTGAGTACGACATCGTCAACCAATTTAACCAGCTATGCCGTACCCAGTGGAGAGTTGTCCACCGAAACTACCTACTATTGGCAAGTTACTTACATCAACAGTTTTGGTAATAGCAGTACATCTGCCTGCACCTCGTTTACAACAATTCGAACCTTACCTAGTTTTAGCGGAACAATTGCTGACATCACCTGGGATGAAGATACCACTGCCAATGCCGCTTTTGACGTGGATGATTATTTTACCGACGCCGAAAGTGAAACGTTAACTTATACGAGTGATTTATCGGCCGATGAAATCACGCTTACGCTTGACGACGATGGCGTGGCATCATTGGC
>DOSP01000028.1:2716-3041 GCA_003512175.1 Candidatus Kerfeldbacteria bacterium | reverse complement strand
GCCATGGCGTGGCATCATTGGCAGCGGCAGCGGATTGGAACGGTTCAGCCACATTGACGCTGACCGCCTGCGACACCGATGGCGAATGCATTTCATCCAACGAAATCACATTGACCGTGACGGCAGTGAATGATGCGCCAACCAAGCCAACGGCTGAATTTTCGCCCAGTGGTGGTGATACTACTGCGGATCTCACACCAACTATTTCCTGGACAGCCAGTACAGACGTTGATCATGACATTGATCAATTACATTACCAGGTCCGACTTGGTCATGATAATGATCCCGCGACTAACTATGGACAACAGCTGACCTCAGATACTGG
>DOSP01000028.1:327-2552 GCA_003512175.1 Candidatus Kerfeldbacteria bacterium | reverse complement strand
GATCCAGCCGATGGTGCTTCTGACTGGAGCGCTGTTCAAACCTTTTCGACCAATGCAGCCCTCACTCCACAACTGACTCTCACTAAAGAGGTCAGCACCACAACCACAACGGCTTTATTCAGACCTCTCATGAAATTCCTGCCTATTCAACCGGCTTACGGTGGAGCTGCTTCATTATCCCTCTACCAACAACTCGCTAGTATTATTGATGGGGTGATTTGGGTGCTGTTTGCTGCTGTCGGACTGTGCGTGTTGGGTATGGTGTTGTTAGTTATATTATATGGCCGTTCCAAAATGCATACCACTTTGTTGAAAACAATGTTTGGTGTGAGTTTAATTGTGCTCACTATCGCGCTTTGGACAAACGCCTGGCGCACAACCATTCTCACCTCAGCGGTGGCGGCAGTGACAGATATCGTAATCGTGGAACCAAATCAAGTAATAACGGTCACGCTCACTTATGCCAACACTGGAGATGGTGATGCTACGGCTGTGGAATTAACGGATAACGATACCACGACATTACTCGGTACACTGGCCAGTGGCAGTGAGGGTGAATATAGTTATGAACAGACGATACCCAACCCCATCACCAGCTCCAGTATGACATTGCCGGCTGCCACATTAGCCAGTAATGAACAAACCGTTTCATCGAATACGGTATCGCTGGCGGTGACGACAGCTAGCATTACAGGTCAAGTCACCCGAGCCAATGGTCAAGCATTGTCTGCCGTGACCATAACGTTGACCGGTGATGCCTTGACGACAACGACAACTACCACAAACACTTCTGGAGAATATGAATTTTCTGGTTTGGGCGATGGTACTTACACAATCACACTCACAGCACCTAGCGGTTACCTGACACCAGATCCACTGACGGTAGAAGCGCTGGCCGGAACAGCCTACACGGATCGAAATTTTGTGTTGTCTCGTGCCGCCAGCGGCGGTGACGATGAGGTAATTGAAGATGGTGATGAAGATGAGATAGATACTGATGAAGACACTGACGAGGATGAAGCTGATGAAATCATTCTCACTCCAGAAGAACAAGATCTGGCCGATGAGTTGGCGACGACCTTAGTGATCATCACCGTGGATGAGGTGGCGGCGAATGATGCTGGTGTGATTGATCTCGCAGAAAATACCTCATTTATTGAGCAGCTGTTTTTCACTCCACCAGATACAATCACCTTTGGCGGTACCACACTGCCCAACGCTGAAGTCACCATTAAAATTTGTTACACTCAACTCTCCACCACCAGTGATGATGAGGGTAAATGGGTGATGACGATCTCCCGCAGTTTATTAGCTGAAGGAGAGAATGTCATTTATGCGACAGCCGAAAAAGATGGAGTGGTGTCTGAACAAATTGAGGTGGCTCGCATTGTTGTACCAGAAACACCAGCTCGTTCGGCGATCTTTGGCAGTTTCTTTGCGGTGACCTGTTTATGGCTGCTCAATATCATGGCCTTGGTGGGTTTACCCAACCGTCGGCGATTCAAATTGTCTTGGTGGCTGGCAGGTGCATCTTCAGTGTTGGGAGCAGCTTTATTCCTAGGCGTGTTAGCCCCACAATACATCAAAATTTACGACGCTTCTGCCCAAGCGAAAGTAGAACCCACTACTATCGCACTCAATACCGTCAATGATCTGCCGCTATCACCTACTCCCCTGACCTTATCGAACACTAGTGAGCTCAACTTTAATGGTTCCGCAGACCAAGCTGCTACCATTGCACTAACACTGTGTGATGATCAACCATTCCGAACCGTCACCACCAGCGCTGATCAAAATTGGTCGATCGATATCCCGGCTTCAGCGTTACCAAAATCATCCTTTACTTTGTCGGCCCAATCAGTGGATGGTGATCAATTGGGTGAACCACAACGTTTAGCGGAAATGAGTGTCAGTAAACGTAATCTGATCAAGCAAGTGCAGTTTTGGTTTATCGTGGCTTTTGTACTACTCACCATCGGCAGCGGTATCGGCTGGTTAGTTTTGTATCGTCGCGCTCGTCGTACGATCACACTAGAGTAAACCCATCATATTTGTTAGACTAAAGGAATGAAATATATCTTTGGTCTCATGTTCGGTTTTATGCCGGTGGTCGCTTCGGCTGCAGTGGGGTTAGCGGACTTCGTTGAATTCAGCGGTGAGGCTGTTGGGGATAGTGCCGGTACATATGTGGCATCAGGTGGAGACGTGAATGGTGACGGCTATGA
>DOSP01000028.1:0-263 GCA_003512175.1 Candidatus Kerfeldbacteria bacterium | reverse complement strand
GACGTGAATGGTGACGGCTATGACGATTTCGTTGTAGGTGCGCCGTCCAATAGTGCTGGTTCAGCTTACCTCGTGTACGGCCAATCAGGTAAGCTATCGTCAGCGTCGTTATCCACAGCCATAGAATTTTCTGGTGAAACAAACAATGATGCAGCTGGCACCTCAATTACGATTGTCGGTGATGTAAACGGAGACGGTTATGATGATATTGTGGTTGGGGCAGATAAAGCATCCACTAGCGCTGGAGCGGCCTATCTGATCTA
>DOSP01000037.1:1894-3123 GCA_003512175.1 Candidatus Kerfeldbacteria bacterium | reverse complement strand
GCCGCTACCAAGAGTCCGCCCGCCGCCACTGCGTCGGCAATCGCATCTTCTTCCGTGGCGCTGGTACTATATCCGCCAAAACTCATGTTCAATACATCTGCCCCCATGTCGGTGGCATACTCGATGGCCTCAGCAATAACAGAGATGCTACTGTTGCCGTCATCATCAAACACTTTGACTGGCAAAATAGTCACTTCCCAGTTTACGCCGGTAACACCTTCCGCATTATTCCCTACCGCACCAATGGTACCTGACACATGCGTACCATGCAGCACAACAGTTTCATCAAAACTGGCACTGTTGGGTGTTGGATTGACATCATTGTCATCATCAATAAAATCCCAACCATTGACATCGTCAATAAAACCGTTGCCGTCATCGTCAATGCCATTGGCGGCTACTTCACCTGGATTCACCCAAATATTATCAATCAAATCCGGATGATCTATATCGACACCGGTATCGAGTACTGCCACAATGATGCTACGATCACCGGTTGTGGTATCCCAAGCTTTTTCAGCATCGATGTCTGCGTCATTGCTTTGCTCTAAATGTGTCAGTAAACTTGATGTGTAATAGGTATCATCTGGCGCTAGTGAAATATATCGACGATAGTTTGGTTCAACATACTCCACGCGCTCATCAGCACCAAACAATTCAACCGCTGTAGTCACATCACTCACCCGCACAACCGAAACATCGGCAGCGCTGCCTGGCACATCAGCCCATTTTACTAATACTTCGTTTGGAACATACTCCTCGACTGGCTCGGATGTTTCAGCTAGAACAGGTGCGGCTAGTACCAGCGCAAAGGTGCAGACAAAAAAAAGACGCAACATGATTACAGTATTATACCAATTTTTTTGACATTTAGCAAGCATATCGTTATACTTTTTTAATGAAACGCATCTGCCTGCTGCACACTGGCGGTACCATCAGCATGGTCAAAAATGAGGCAGGCGTACTGCAGCCCGCCGGATCGGGTGAACATGTGTTGGAATATGTGCCAGCGATAAAAAAAATAGCTGAAATAGACAATATCTTTTTATTTGAACTCGATAGTTCAGACATTAACCCGCGTCATTGGCGTATTATTGCGGAAACGATCGGTAAACACTATCACGACTATGACGGTTTTGTAGTGTTACACGGTACAGATACTATGGCGTATACCGCCACAGCACTCTCATTCATGCTGGGCAATTTAAGCAAGCCGGTTATTCTAACCG
>DOSP01000037.1:0-1827 GCA_003512175.1 Candidatus Kerfeldbacteria bacterium | reverse complement strand
CAAGCCGGTTATTCTAACCGGCGCGCAACTACCCATTTCAGAAATTGCGTCTGACGGTGTAAATAATTTAATAAATGCGGTGCGCTTTGCGTGCACAGAAATTTCCGAAGTAGCTATTGTGTTTGGCAATCATTTGCTGCGTGGCAATCGAGCAACCAAGATTTCGCACTTTAGTTTAGATGGCTTCATCTCACCAAATTGTCTACCACTGTCGGTGATTGGAACAGAATTACGGTTAGCCGACCTCTGTATTGTACGGCGCAGTAAAGAATTACAGTTGGAGACTCACTTGGTTACGGACGTCGCGGTCATTAAGGTTTTTCCCGGTATTACCAACCAATTCATTCTTGGCATGATCCCAACCCGCACCCGTGGCGTGATTTTGGAAGCTTATGGCACCGGCAACTTTCCCTTGGGTGAGGAAGGTATTCAAGACGCCGTTGATACCATTATCACACAAGGCATCATAATGGTGATTGGAACACAATGTGTCTACGATGGTGTAGAATATGAACAATACCAAGGTGGGTTTTTTGCCAAGGAACATGGCGCTCTGACAGCGCAAGACATGACCAGCGAGGCCACCATGATTAAACTGATGTGGTGTTTAGGACAAAGTAATGATGCTGATGAAATTCGTCGTCTCTACCAGAGTAACTTAGTAGGAGAATTAACGGAGCGAGAGCAAAATCATGGCTGACTTTGATTTTAAGAAGATTCAATCGTACACCTTCTTTGTGGTACTGATTGGTATCACCATACTTTTTTTGTGGATGGTACGACCATACGTGTATCCGGTGTTTTGGGCGGCCGTTTTGGCAGCCTTATTTTATCCGATGTATCAACGCATTGCCCGCCGTGTGAAAAATAATGGCATCGCGGCTGGACTAACCGAAGTGATTATCTTGTTAATTCTGTTTATTCCATTAGCCGGGATAGTTTCCTTGATTGCTCAACAAGCTGTGTCTGTGTATCAAACCTTTGGGAACAAAGAAACGTTTGTTTCATTAAATGTGTATGTGCAAGAACTGCTGTCTCATCCCCTGATTGCTCGGTACACCGGAGATATTGATCTCACAGAACAACTGTCGAGTTTTGGTGCAGCCGCTTCAAAATTTTTATACTCATGGCTCAGCGCTTGGGGGCAAAATACCGCCCGCTGGGTAATTCAATTCTTTATCATGTTGTATACGTTGTATTTCTTCTTGAAAGATGGGCCCAAGTTCTTAAAAAAATTAATGCACTTATTACCGTTGGGTGATGTCTATGAAGAACGATTGTATCATCGCTTTGTCTCCACCACGCGAGCTACCTTAAAAGGCACAGTACTGATTGGTGCCATTCAAGGAACGATTGGTGGGCTGGCTCTGGTCATTACTGGCGTGCCGGCCGCAGTATTTTGGGGAGTGATTATGGTTGTATTATCAATCATTCCAGGAGTCGGTGCATCGATTGTGTTGATCCCAACCATTGTCGTATTAGCGATAATTGGTCAATGGTGGCAAGCGGTTATTGTGCTGATTGCTTTAATTATTGCTAGTGTGATCGACAACTTTTTACGTGGCCCGCTGGTTGGTAAAGATACCCAAATGCACCCATTGTTTATTTTCTTTGCTACGTTAGGTGGGTTACTGGCATTTGGTATTTCCGGTGTAGTGATTGGCCCGGTGATCACGGCTTTCTTAATGAGTATCTGGCAAATTTATGAAGAGAAGTATCACGGTGATTTGGTGAGGGAAGGGTAAAAAAGATGAACCCCCGAGACCGGCGATTCATCGCTGCAGTTCACGGGGGTTTGTGAGACCTCCTCCCCTCACTCCCCTCCTC
>DOSP01000046.1 GCA_003512175.1 Candidatus Kerfeldbacteria bacterium | reverse complement strand
CGCAATGGTTCAATACCTTCACGACACTTTTGTGTTTAGTCCCTAGACTAAGGTAATGCCCTACACTATGAACCCTCACATCGCCAAAGTCCGAGCTAAAACGGTGCAACTAGTCAAGCAATACGGTTGGTCGGTCACGGCTGCTGCTGCCCACGTGGGTGTCCATCGTGCCACCCTCTATGACTGGCTAGCCCAAACACCACAGAACTCTATGGTGATGCACCAGATTCCGACCCGGAGTAGTCGACCTCACCACCATCCTCGAGCGGTGGATCGTGCCATCGTCGAACGGATTCGACAGATCCGGTTAGCACGTGGTCGGTGTGCCGAAGCCATCTGGTACCAACTGAAACGGGAAGGTCTAGTGGTCAGTTTAAGTACGGTCAAACGTACGTTGACCAGACAAGGATTGTTACGTACCCGATCACCGTGGAAGCAGATCCACCAGTCGGGTATCCGACCAGTGACGACAGCACCGGGAACACTGGTGGAAATGGATTCGGTCCACTTCTGGACCAAACCACCACGCGTGTATTTATCTACCATGATTGACGTCTATTCACGGTGGGCCTATGTCGCTAAAGTGCAGGCATTGCGGCCTGGCTGTAGCGTACAGGTGGTGCGGGCTGCTCAAGTGGCGGCACCGTTTGTATTTGCCTGTGTTCAGTCTGACCATGGGTCAGAGTTTGGGAGGTATTTTACAACCACACTGTTACGCAACCACATCCGACACCGTCAGATTCGTGTCCGGAAACCGAACGACAATGCCCACATTGAGCGGTTCAACCGGACCTTACAAGACGAGTGTGGGCAGGAGTTACGTAAATACCTCAAGAACCCAGTCTGGTTTACTAGAACGCTGCATGACTACGTGGAGTATTACAATACCAAACGGATCCATCTTGGATTAGAGGGAAAGATACCATCAGAACTACTGACTAATCTGTCGTGAAGGTGTTGACCTTATTACGGGGTCTGCGTAAGAGAAGGGAAGTATAACAAATAGGCAAAAAGCAGTATATATAAGTGTCGTACAATATATCTTATACGACACTACATAGCCTGGGTTTATCGATAATAGGCCCGATCGGTAAAGCGGACGTCAATGTACTCCAGCTCGGTTGGAGTCGCATCCGTCAGTACCGTGGCGAGATTGTCTAACTGGATGGATAAGTCCACCTCACTATCAAAATAAATTTCTACGCCTTGCTGGGTGACCACGGCGATATCGCGAATGACACTGGCGTAATCACATTTCACGTCAGTATACTCGGTTTGCCAGGTAATAAACGTTTCGCTCCCTGCATCGCCCTCACCCTGCTCTCCCCGCTTGACTTCTTCTAACAAATCTAAGCTCTGATCTACCGTGATTTCGTTCTTTTGCAGCTTGTCTAAAATGGACCGCTTTTGTTCCTTGGCAGACTCCGTTTTTGAACCGGCAATTTCATCGGCAAAAATCTTATCAGTCACATACTGCTTGGTTTGACACGTCACTGGCAACACGGCATATTCTGAAATATCTAAGGCCGTGGCTGGTGTAAAATCACTATGGAGTGTCGTGATAAAATTCATCAGCGATTCCTGAAACACTGCTTCACCAACCGCGGCTGTACGTTTTTTGTTTCGTTCACGAATATGCGGAAAATACGGATCCGCTTCAGTGGCAGACACCTCCTGAGTGACTACGCCATGAATATCAAGGTAGTATTGCTTTTTTCCTTCAATATACACATAGCCCGGCACCCGCTCTGACACGTGAATGGCAATACGGTCTGGCCAATCACTTGATACCGCAACCGACTCAATCTGCACATATTGACCGAGCTGCTGGCTGATATCATTCTGCAATTTTGTCTCATCTAACACCGGTAATAATCGCTGTGATAAAATAAGCCAGCGTCGTTGACCTAAGCCCGTACGAGCGGCCGCAGCGATTTGATCGACAGTGAGATACTGTTCCCCGCTGATCTCCATCCACTTTACCGCTAGGACATCTTTATAACCAAAGATATACCACACCATTAAGACAAATAGAAAAACGCTACACCCAATCGCCCAGCCATCTCGTTTCAACCACGCCCGCTGTTTTGATTCACGCTGAAAATATGGGTTATGAAATTGCCCTTGCAACATGGGCTTCAGTATAGCATACTATGTAGATTATGTTCGGTCTGTTTCGGTATAAAAGGCCACAAACATTCCACCTTACGCTGTCGGTTGGTCCGTGGTCGGCTGACCAAGTCTCAGCCATACCCTATCCCATTGCCCATCCCTATCAACGGGTCGAAGATCTGCACTGGACCAGTGACGGCACGGTGGTTGATCAGGGTGGTTGTCTTCTAGTGACTAATGGCACACAAGCGACAATTACAGCGACTGTGCATACTCAACCAGTGCAGTTAGGCGGCTCACCAGAGCTACGCCAGTGCTATGATCAAACCATGGCAAAATTACACTACGGCGCACCGATTCCTGGTTTATATACCCTGGAGGATGTGCAGACGCTGCCAGCAGTCGATTGTGGTGGATTTAGCGTCTATTTGATATCCCTGTTAGAGGCCGCTCACATCCCAGCTAGACTCGTGGCCGGTTTTTGGGCGGGATATGCCCAGAATGACATGCACGCTTGGGTTGAGGGCAAATTGCCGGATGGTACCTGGTTACCACTAGATCCCTCTACCGAGTGGTTACGGAAGCGAAGACGCACCAAGAAGTATGGTGGCTTCGGCCAGATTGGAAGTGATCGGATTGTCATGAGTGTGGGCAGTGATCATGTCATTCACTATCACCAGACAGATTATCCCGTGCGCATGCTCCAAGTACCAATGATCTTAGCAACTGATGGAACGTTTAGTTATCTTCCCAATGATCACTACCGGCTTATCACCGAACGTTGAGCGC
Source organism: Candidatus Kerfeldbacteria bacterium (assembly GCA_003512175.1). Taxonomy (GTDB): domain Bacteria; phylum Patescibacteriota; class Patescibacteriia; order UBA9570; family UBA9570; genus UBA9570. The sequence continues at coordinate 1,838 of DOSP01000046.1, read as the reverse complement.
GACGATATTCGTTTAGCACTCACTACCTTGCTGCAACCATGGCTGTGGCGGCATGGTCGTGCGGACGTTGAACTACAATCTGAATTGCAGCAGTATTTTAGAACTGAATATGTCTATCCAGTCAATTCTGGAAGAACTGCCTTACTCATCCTATTGCAGTCGCTGCAGTTGACCAAAGACGACGAAGTATTACTGCAGGGTTTTACATGTAATGCGGTGAGTAATCCTATCCTGTGGTCGGGAGCGAAACCGGTGTATGTCGATATTGAGCCGGACAGCTACAACATGTCCCCTACCGATCTCACAAAAAAAATTTCGAGTCGCTCGAAAGTATTGATTATTCAACACACCTTTGGTACGTCCGCCAAACTCACCGAGCTATTGGCCATTGCCAAACAGCATCAGCTCTATGTGATTGAAGATTGTGCCCATGCCTTAGGTGCTCGTTATCAACAGCAATTAGTCGGAACGTTCGGTGACGCAGCGATTTTCAGCTTTGGTCGTGATAAAGTGATTTCGTCAGTCTACGGTGGTGCGCTATTAACGAAACAACCGTTCACTCTCCCCTCACTCCCCTCTCCTAGTCTATTCTGGATTAAACAGCAACTAGTGCATCCATTCATCACTCAATTTCGTTGGTTCTTACCGGTAGCACAGAGATTAAAAATTATTTCTTTGGCCGTTACGGATGGCGAACGAGTTGGCCAACAACCAGGCTATTTTCCGGCAATGTTGCCAAATGGTTTGGCCCGGTTAGCTCTCCATCAGCTCCGCAAGCTTGAGGTCCTTAATCAACATCGCCGCACGTTAGCGGCTTTTTATCACCAGCAGCTTAACCAAGCGAGTTGGTTTGACGATTCCATTTACCTTCGGTACACTGTGCGCGTGACTAATCGAGAAAAGGTCCTAGCCTTAGCTAAAAAAAGTGGAATCATTTTAGGAGATTGGTATGCAGCTCCGGTTGTACCGGGTCATCCACAGCAGTTTGGCTATACCGCTGGCAGTTGCCCGGTGGCTGAACAAACTGCCCAAGTAGTTATCAATCTTCCTACGCATATCGGCATAAAAGCCAAGCACGCTAAACAGATTTGTGCTGTCGTAAAACCCTATGTCGATTGATCAGGCCAAGTGGGATCAGTTCGTGAACCAACAGCAGCCAGATACATTTCTGCACAGCTGGGCATGGGGTGAATTCCAAAATCATCCCATTCAGCGGTTCAGCGTTGAAGAAGATGGACACATTGTAGGTGTGGCGTTAGCCATCCTGACTCGGGCAAAACGTGGCACGTTTGTGCTGTGTCCCCATGGTCCCATCGTCGTGCCAGAACGACTCGATGTCATTGGGAAATTACTGGATCAGATTATTCAATTCGGACGCGATCATCGAGCCGATTTTATTCGGGTGGCACCGATTCTACCAGATGTGCCGCATCTTGGCACGCCATTTGCGCTGCGTGAATTTCGTCGAGCTCCGATTCATGTCCATCCTGAATTAAGCTGGATTGTAGATTTGACACCGCCGGAAGATCAGTTGTTAGCCAATATGCGTAAAACCACCCGCTATTCCATTCGTAAGGCGGAAAAAGATGGTGTGCAGGTACGCATCTCGATCGATCCGGCTGATCTCAACATTTTCTACACACTCTATCAAGCCACCGTTAGTCGGCAAAAGTTTCAGCCGTTCTCTTGGGAGTATTTACAAAGAGAATTTGAATTATTTTCCAAGTACCAGATGATTAAAATTGGCATTGCCGAAGAACAGGGTAAACCGGTATCTGGTGCCATGGTGGTGACAACTCCCTATGAAGCTTTTTATCATCAAGGGGCATCAATTACCG
>DOSP01000006.1:6575-6998 GCA_003512175.1 Candidatus Kerfeldbacteria bacterium | reverse complement strand
GGGGCAGAGAGAGGTGTTGATGGAAACGAGAGCGGGGTGAGATCAACGATCAATCGTGCCCGTAGTAAACAGATCGTAGGCAACTTCATTGACTAACTGAATGGGGATGATTGATCCGGTATCTGTCACAAATCCAACCACGGCTAGATTAAAATCATATAGCGGTGCACCCACATGATTAGGCAAGATGCGATCCAGCATATCGGCTGAACCCACATTGGCAAAGGCAATGGCTTCACCGTCTGGTGTGCGGGTATACGCTACCACACTCTCCCCTAATTCTAATTCAGTCTCACGAAATTCCGCTATCCGTAAACCGGTCGAAGGAACATGTAAAAATACCAAACCGGTCACGGCATCAGATACTACATTGTCTACGGTATAGGTTTTGCCATGAACTGTAGTGACAACTCTAGAGTTGTC
>DOSP01000006.1:900-6500 GCA_003512175.1 Candidatus Kerfeldbacteria bacterium | reverse complement strand
GTGACAACTCTAGAGTTGTCACTACTGACATCTGCTGTTGTCACAATCCAACCATCGCTACTTAATACCACCCCGGGCCCCAGCCACACTGTATCTGACATAATTTCCACTAAGGCTTCCGCTTGGCGATCTTGCAAATTCCGCACGACCTGGGCAGCGGCTGACCCGGCCGTGCTGGGCACGACCACAATGTCTGGTGTATCAAACTGTAACCAATCTGACTGGTACACCCTCGCCATTAACGCGCCCGCGAAGCCTGCCCCGAGACTGAGCAGTAACGTTAACACTAACCAACCAGTGCGCCTGGGTTGGGGTTGTATCCATTTGTGGCGCTCACTGGGAGCAGTGGGAATAGGTAAGCGTTCCATCTGATTAGTGATAATACCAGTCCGCCGACACCAGTAACAACACCAGCGCCACGGCGGCGGTCACACAATAGCGGATGACGATCTGCCGTGTCAACGTATTGGTGAGATGGTGACGACTGAGATGCAACAACACATACATCAATAAGGTCATCGTAATACCAGATACAAAAAAACTGACCGGCCAGTAATACAACGCAACCACCACTTCTGTCAGTACAACACTTAACACCAGCACAAACCAGCGGGCCTTCTGCCAAGCAATTTTTTGAATCCAAAAGGTTTGCCAAATCATCATGGCCGACAGCACTAATGCCGCGATAAAAATGTAGCGTAAGCGCGTTAAGCGCAATATCGAAAAAATAAACAAACTGACGTAGACATAAAATGACGCTAACACTGTGCTGTAAATAGAAATATGTTCCAGCGAAAACGGAATATACTTAGCCGGCTCAAACAAAAATACCGACAGATTCTTTTGGAACAAGAAAAAAAATGTGCCAGTGACAATCACCACAATCAGTTGAATCAACCACTGTTCCTGAATCAGTAAAAAAGTAAACCCACCCAACAACAACATCAGCATCGGTAACGTGAGCCCAACGTATTCGTAGCGCCAGTGTGGCTGCCGCATGATGACAATAACCACTATGGGTAAGATTGCTAACACAATACTCCACAACCACCAGTAGCCTGGCTGAGTCACGCCTAACCACAGCAGGAGCATACTGCTGAGTGTGGTCCAATACGGCGTAGCGCGTTTAAATATCAACATAATCAATATCTTGCCCGCTCGGCGAAAACTCGGCGGAAAGTACTCCTTCATATAACCGGGTAGCCTGGCGAGCCGGTATATCATACCGATACAAGTCTCCGCTGACAACCACCAACAAGGCATCGTTCGTCGGTGAAAATTCCAATTCAGTTGGTATAGCGTCTAAGCCAAGAATCACATCACCGTCTAACAGCAAGGCATATTTGTCACCCACCGCTGTGACCGTAGCAACATATTGCCGATTGTCCGATACAGCTGTGGCCAGTGACGGCCCTGTCTCTGCCGCCGGTGGCACTGCCCCGCAGCCAACGAAAAAAAATATGCCGATCACTAGCCACGGCTGGCTGCGCCTCATTTGAGATAGAGATAAATCATGGTCGCGGCCAGAAACAAAGCGAACACCGCCAATACGTTATTGATGATGGCGGCAAGCTTGGCATGTTTTGACCACTTATCGTGCATATAATTACTTTTTGACAAAGCCTTCAATTGCTCTCAATATCTCGATCGGCGTCACAAATACTACCGTGTTTGATTCATCAGACGAAATATCATTGATACTATTCAAGGTACGCAGGTGCAGTGCCCCGGGTGCGGCGGCCATCATGCCAGCCGCTTTCGCCAAATTTTCTGCCGCTACCACTTCACCTTCAGAATTAATGATCGTAGCTCGCTTCTCACGCTCAGCTTCGGCTTGCTTGGCCATGGTGCGTTTCATGCCTTCGGGTAATTCAATATGCTTGAGTTCGACGCTTACCACATCAATTCCCCAGGGATCAGCCGCGTTATCGACGATACTCATAATGCGCTTGGCAACATCATCTCGATTCGCCAGCAATTCATCTAACGTTACTTCACCCACCACATTCCGCATGGTGGTTTGAGCCAGCTGTAAGGTAGCATAGAAATAACTCTCCACTTCCAAAATAGCTTTCATAGGATCGGCTACTTTGTAGTAAATCACAGCATTGACCCGGACTGACACGTTATCTTTGGTAATGGCATCTTGATCCGGCACATCCACGGCTTTTGTCCGAATATCTACCTTGTGCAGCTTTTGAAACACTGGCACAATCACCCGCCAACCTGGCTGTTTGATGCCGGTATACTTACCCATCGTAAACAGCAGACCGCGTTCATACTGTTTGATTTCCCGCAAAAACATCACCAACACAATAATCAAACCAACTCCGCCAAACAGACCTAAAGTGAATATACCGGCTAGAATTTGTCCCATAGTTAGGAGTATAGCACAATATGAGGGCTATTCAAGATACTAAAGAGAAACTTATCCGTCACATCGCGCCGATATCGGTATTCCGCTTGGGTCATATGGGTGTACCGTAATTCTCGGCCAAACTGCGTTTTGAAATCATCCAATAACTGCCGCAGCTGCCGAACCGGAATATCCCCAACAATGAACAGGTCGATGGCACTGGCTGGATCATCCACAAAGTACCCATGTAAGCTGACATAACTGACTTTGTGTGATCGACAGATCCGCTCAATCAGGTCTTTCTCAAGCGTTACCCGAGCCTTAATCATCAAGGCCTTCAGTTCCGGATAAAGCGTAAAGCGTTGATTAACGCTGTAGTACTTTTTACGCTGTTCCATGGTGGACTGGATGAACCCGAGTTGTTCCAAATGGCCCAATTCCCGGCGAACCGAATTGATTTGCTCATGCACGGTACGGGTTAATTCTCTCACATACCAGCGTTGATCTGGGTGACTGACAAATAAGCGTAACAGCTTCACGCGCGTGCGTGAACCAAATAGTTGTTCAAGCATATAGACAAGTATACCATACTTTCGTATAATAAGCTCCATGAATAAGCCGGTATTTGGTGAGCTGTTTCTGGATCGGACTGACGGCCGAAATGCCATTCATCTGTTTGCTGCTCAACCGACACCATTGGAGGATAAAAATCTGGGTCGAGCGTTTGCCTTGATTGAATTTGATCAAGCCGAACCATTTACGGAACAGATTGTTCAAACCATTGATGAGACCTTCAGTGAAGCCTTGTATCGCTCCAGTGATTTTGAAACCGAAGCCGCCTTTGAGCGTGCCTTACACAAGGTGAACAATGCCGTGCATGATTTGATTAACGCTCACGGTGAAGCTTGGACCTACCAGTGTAATGCCCTGCTTGGTGTCATTCATGATACGTCAGTGTATGTGAGCACCAGCGGTAAAGTGGATGGATACTTGGTTCAGGGCGAAACCATTTCCGACATTATTCAGCGTTCACAAACCACCGAGGTGCAACCATTGAAATTATTTAGCTCAATTGTCGCCGGGAAATGCCCCGAGCGTGGCGGTCTACTGTTTACTACTGGCAATCTGCTGGATTATTTATCTCTCGAAAAACTCCGGCGCATTGTGAAAGATCATACCGCCAGTGAAGCGGTGGATTATCTCAATGGCGTACTGTCCGAACAAGATACCCTGGCCAATATTGCTGCCTTTATCATAAAGTTTGAGAATGTAAAGGCAGTGGCGCCGAGTGCAGATCATCCAGAATTAGACCGCAGTGATTTTACCGAATCGGGCGATTCGATGTCGAAGTTAATTGAGCAGGAAAAGGCCACCGGCGATTTATTAACTCCATCGATTTGGCCAGCCTTGAAGAAGCGCGTCCAAAATACCGAGCAACGCCGCGCGGTGAGTGATAATTATGTTCGGTCACAGAATCCCTATGTCAACGCCCTCCAATTAACTGGGCGATTCCTATTGAACCTGGGCAAACAATTCATGGTGATAGTGGGAAACATCGCCAAATGGCTGGGGCAGATGATTCAGAAATTATTTCGTAATCGAGACACGATTTCCGCCACCGTGGGTGGTTCGGTGTCTGGCGCCGCTGGCTGGTGGAAACGATTAAGCCTCGCGCAAAAGATTTTCGTTAGTTTTCTAGCGGCTACCGTTTTGGTGTTTGTGATCAGTGTGTTCACCAATGACCGCTCAAACGATAAAGCTGATCTCAATGAACAATACGCCGCTACCTTACAGGAAGTCGATAACCTATTAGGTGAAACCGAGTCAAAACAGTTGATGAAGGATGAATCTGGGGCGCGGACGAGTTTGGCCAAGGCCAGTGAGTTATTGGCCGGTATTCCTAAGGATTCGGAAGCCTATGAAGTGTCTGGCAGCCAGCTGCAAGGCCGGATTAACCAGCTGGATGGGGCCGTGAATAAGGTCACCATTGTGACTGAGCCAACGGTAGTGGGTGATTTCTCCACCAGTGTCGGTTCGGCGACGATTGGAACCATGGCCTTGATTGGGAAAAATGTCTTTGGCTTTGCGCAAGGTTCCGCCGGTATCTGGCGATTGAATATTGAAAAACAAGAGGTAACGAATGTCTTAGTTGATGCTGCCACCACCAGCGGGTATCGCAGTATAGAAAATGATACCGCTGCGACCAGTTTAGCAGTGATTGGCAATACGGATTTTGTGCAGTTTAATCCGGTATTGGAGAAAACCAGTGATGTCACTGTTCAGCTGAAAGATAATGATTTGGTCGTAACGGATATGGACGTGTTTGGTGATCGCCTGTATGTGTTGGCCGCTCAGCAAAACCGCATTGTGCGTTTACAAAAATCCGGCAGCAGCTATACCGATTCAACCAGCTGGCTGAATGACGGAGTAGATGTATCCAACGCCGTATCGTTCGATATTGATGGTTCCATTTATGTTCTATTGGCCGATGGTGTCTTGAACAAATATGACAGTGGTGAGAAATCTGACTTTGAAATGGACGCTTTTAGTCCCAGTCTGGCTGGTGCTACACGCTTAATAAAAAACGATCCAACTGATCCGTTCATTGTGCTTAATCCAACCACACAACGTATCGTGGTGCTAGAAGGTGACGGCAGTCTACGCGCCCAGTACTCGTCTCCCGCCTTCGCTCAGGCCACCGATGTAGTGTATGACGCTGACGCCAACACCGTCTACGTTGTGGCTGGGAATAAGGTGTATTCGATAACAATCTGAACATAAAAAAGTAGAGACGCATTGCAATGCGTATCTACTTTTGGTTTCGGGAGACAGTTATTTCAACGTCACCTTGGCACCGGATTCTTCAATTTTCTTCTTCATGGCTTCGGCTTCCTCTTTCTTGATACCTTCTTTCAAGACTTTGGGGGCGCCATCAACCATATCTTTGGCTTCTTTCAAACCGAGACTGGTTAATTCGCGAACGACTTTAATGACGGCAATTTTATTGGCGCCAACTTCAGTCAACTCCACATTGAAGCTATCTTTTTCTTCGGCAGCTGGGGCACCGGCACCAGGCATGGCGGCCATCATGGCTACCGGAGCAGCCGCGGACACACCAAATTTCTTTTCCAGGACTTTCACCAAATCGGCTAGATCGAGGACAGACATCTGTTCAATTTGCTCTATGAGGGCTTTGAACTTGGCCGGTACTTCGACCGCTTCATTCTTCGTTTCTTCTGACATA
>DOSP01000006.1:0-766 GCA_003512175.1 Candidatus Kerfeldbacteria bacterium | reverse complement strand
AGGCTTTCTGGGCCTTAACGGCATCGAGGACGTTGACTAAACCACGCAGGTTTCCGGCCAACACATTGACGAAGCCACTGATGGGCGCCTGCAACGAGCCAACCATTTTGGCCAACAGTTCTTGTTTGCCAGGTAGGGTTGAGAGCTGTTCAACTTCAACTGCCGACATGAAACGATGTTCCAGTAGACCGCCTTGGAAGACAAGCTGCTCGTGTTTTTTCTTGAAGGTAGCCAAGGTTTTGGCTGGGGTGACTTCATCATCCCCTACCGCCACCGCAATGGCTCCGGACAAACTGGCTTCATCATACTGGATGGCTTGCTCCTTCAGAGCTAACCGCAATAGATTCCGCTTAGCGACGACAATGACACTGTTGTCTTTGCGTAAGTCTGCCCGTAACGCTTCAAGTTCAGACACCTTCAGGCCGGTATGGGAGAAAAACACTACTCCTTTACGACCTAGGGCTTGGTTCAATGCCTCAAGTTGTTGTGCTTTTTGCACACGACTTTTTGGCATATGAATACACTTATAAATAAAAAGATCTGCGTACCGCAGACTCAATATATCAACTTTATAAACAGCTCTATAAAATCTTTATATCTGCACAGGGTTTATCCCTCGACTGGCTCGGGACCTGTGGTCTTTGATACAGGTGGGATAGTACACTACCGGTGATTTTTAGTCAACTGACAACACCTCCCCTTTATCCCCTCCTATTCAGGAGGGGATATGATAAAAAATAATTTCTCCCCCCTTTCCTGCATAGGA
>DOSP01000100.1:740-3046 GCA_003512175.1 Candidatus Kerfeldbacteria bacterium | reverse complement strand
GGCAAGGCCACAGACGTGAAGCCAGATTCATCGGCACAGCGCAGGGCTGCCACCGTAGCCAATTCGACCTGCTTGGGTGGAATAGGTTCGTGCGGATGTCGCATAGTTGGAGCATGGATAAATTTTCCGTCCGCCACTTCAGCCGACCCTACGGCACCCTGGCTATCGGCCGGATACACAATGGCAGCGGTTTGAGCGGTGAGAATATCACCTTGATGGACAGTCAGTTTCATAGCGTATCCATTATAACAGTTTTTGTGAGGTCAACGAGTCTACTGTAGTCTTCCTCTGAACCAATAAAATTGGCAAGGGGTGGTTCTTGTTGTTGATGGTCATCAATCACCCGCCAATCAGCTACTTGGTCACCATAGCGTTCTTCGATTTGCGTCAGCCAATACTGGTAGGCCGTTTCATCACACACGGGATACGGTGCTTGAAAATGTATACCATACGTGGTGATGACCGTTGACCAAAGCGCATGGCAGCTCGCTTGATCCCACAAAGCATAGGGCCAGATGGCTAGGCTGATCGGTTGATCATACTTGGCCAAAACGGCGTCCGCTGCCGACCAATCCCACTGCTCAACTGGTAAATCAGGTGTGGTTTGAATTTCACCCCAAACAAATACGCGATCTTCAACATAGAGTGGCACTGGTGAAGTTTGCGTACATCCCACCAACCAAACTAAACCAACCAATAGTGAGTATTTCATTCTGTGTTTACCGTAATAGTTGCTGTCATCGCCGATAAATTTGGATAGGTAGGATCATAATATGGAAACACCCCAGCCGTAGTGAAGGCATGCGTGTAGGATTCATTCGTTTGTAATGGTGGACTTTCCCAACTGCCATCATCCGCTGCTACCGAGTGTCCATTTTCATCACGGTTCACCCACGTCACGCTATCGTCCTCAATAATACTTAAGCTACCATCTACAAAGGCATTATTTTCAATTTTCACGGTATAGACAGTACCGCTCATACCAATTGGATCACTATCTTCGGTATCAGGAATTCCATCATTGTCATCGTCTGTATCGATCTCGTCGGGAATAAAATCGTTATCATGATCCTCGTCAGACCATGTAAACGTGTATGTGCCCCACGGTGCTGCCGCATACTTGGCGTTGGGTTTGGCACGTACATAGACGGTATAGGTTTCACCATCCACAAATTTTGTCTCGGGAAATCTGGCCTGACGTCGTTTCACGAGCTTGCGGGCAATGCGAGTTGAACCATGAAAAATTTTAATGCGATAACGCCGCGCCGTACTGACTTTATCCCAGGTAAATTTCAGACGCTGCTTTTTAATTAATTGTTTCACGGCAATATTCGTGACCTGAGCATGTGTGCCAAGTGTAGCAGCTTGTGCATTCGGCAATACAACACAGACAAGCAATAGAGGAATGAGTGCGATCGTGGTCCACTTCATACCTCTTTTGAGTAATTGGAAATAACAGTAATAGACCCATTGGGAATGTAATGCAGCACTTGATCCGCACTCCGTATCACGGTGGTGCGCAATGATACATCTTCTACCATACCCGTAATCTCGCCGAGCTTAATGCGATCACCTCTGGCGTACTGGTTCTCGAGCACAATGAACAGTCCAGCCAAGACATCTTTGATGACCGATTGAGCACCAAAGCCAATGGTGATACCAAGAATACCGGCTCCCGCAAAAATAGGGCCAACGGGAATACCAAGCTCGGTGAGGATCATTGAACCAAACACAATCACAATGGCTGCGCGCATCACCTTGGATAAGACGCTGCTTAACGTAGCAATACGCTGTTGATCGTGTGTACTTAAGGCACGATGGCGCTGTCGCAAAACGGCTCGCTCCTTTGTTAAAATGAGCGAGATGAATTGCTGACCAAATCGATTAACCGCATAATTTGAAATTAACCAAATGACCAAAATCACCAACAGCTTCCAACCACTCAACTGAAACCACTGTACGATCAGTGCATTCATAAAGTGATTTCTAACCAACCAATAATAGCGTCACGTAACTTTGGTGCTTTATTCAGTAATTTGGTACCGCGCCCTTTGGCTTCTTCGGCAATGCGCAATTCTTTGGTTGTCGCCGGATTATCTTGATAGAGCGTTTCAGTTGCCGTTAAGCTGACTGTATCAAAGCGACTGACTAAAAAGTACACCGGCCGAGTAAATGATTTGTTTAGTTTAGTTATTTTTACACCGCGATAATTATGTTGCGGTGACACTAACACGGCCGCCGCTAGTGACTCGTCACGACTGGCTAATTGCATGGCGACATTTGCCCCTAACCCAGCCCCCATTACG
>DOSP01000100.1:0-673 GCA_003512175.1 Candidatus Kerfeldbacteria bacterium | reverse complement strand
CTAACCCAGCCCCCATTACGGCAATATTCATATCCGCGTTGAGATCATATAAATATTCTACCGCTTCAGCCGCATCATTCACCATTTGAGCATAGTCCGCTTCTTTTAAGGCACTCTCTTCACCATCAGAATCACCATGGCCGCGAAAATCCAGCGTCATCACTTCAAAATTCCGGTCTTGCAGCTCGGCGGCCAAATTATTCCAGGCATTCTGATTACTACTAAACATGTGCAGCAATATAACCCCACGCTGTTCAACTTTCCCCGGCGATGCATAGTAACAGGCGGCAATATACGTGCCATCATCGGGAACTAAGCCGACCGCCACTTGATCTCCCCGAATGGGGAGGCGTTCTTCGAACCCATTTTGCCACCAGACGAACCCGGCCACACCGCCCAGGACCACAGCGATCACCAACACATTCACAGCTAAAATATAGGTCGATTTCATAGGGTGACTATAACAAAGTTGCCAAGCACCGTAAAGTTTGTTAAAGGTCTGTTCGTATGGTTATCACTCCACAACAGTACCCACCATTACTGCGAGAAACACCTCAGCCACCTGACCTATTATATCTGCTGGGTGATGTGGGCTGTCTCACCAAACCAGGTATTGCGGTGGTGGGCAGCCGCGCTATGACACCATATGGAGCGGCGGCGTGCCGGGCGGTGG
>DOSP01000082.1:2662-6168 GCA_003512175.1 Candidatus Kerfeldbacteria bacterium | reverse complement strand
GACTAGTTCGCTCGAAACTGGAGGCGTTCTATAGTAGCGCCACAAGCTTGGTTAAGATAGGCAGTAATGTTGGGCTCTTGATCACGCAATCGCTGCATAAGTGCCGGATTGGTTGAACGCACAACTAACACCGGGCCGCGCAAAAATAAAGGGTCACATTCTTCAGTGGTGACGTCCGGAAATTCGCTGCGCAAATAGAGTCGAAAGGCGTCCAGTACCAGGCTGGCTTGCACAGGGCCAGCAATACCGGCATGGTGCAGGCGTTTGAGAATGTCACCCTGAGACAGCGCTTGCAGACCCATGCTCGGTGCTATTGCTTGATAGGCATGATGACGTACGCAAACTGGTCGTCACTGGCCGATTGAAATAGCGCTGGACTCATCGTGCTATTGAGCAGGCACTTTACTTCAGCTCCGGCCATGTTTTGCACGCCGTCTAACACATACCGGTAGTTAAAAGTGATCGTCACTTCGCCGCCTTCCACCTTAGCGGGCTGGGTGGTGGTGTTTTGACCAAGTTGGACATTGGCTGCTTGAATTTGAACCGTTTGACTGGTATCAGAGAAGGTGAGGTTAATATCATTCACGCCCGTCTTGCTAAATAAGGCAGCGCCTTTGACGGCTTTCATAAACTCTTCTTTCGAAAGGTGCGCGGTGGTTTGGCCAGAGCGCGGAATAATTTGTTCGTAGTCAGGAAATTTCCCTTCTACCAAACGAGAAACAAACTCAACGTCTGCAAACCGACAGGCAAACTGGTTATCGTTTACGTAAAAAGTGACTTCTTCGGCTATAGTGCTTTGTAACAACCGCAACAATTCTTGGGCTGAGCGTTGTGGAATAATCACCGTTTGCTCTCCGTCACCATTTAATAGGGTGGTGGTTCGTTCTGCTAAGCGATAACTATCCGTCGCAGCCAGTGTCATTGTCCCGCCTTTGGTTTTTAAACACACCCCAGCGATTTCTGGGCGACTTTCATCAACTGCTGCCGCGATACTGGTTTGTTGTAAAGCGAGTTCAAAGTCTCCTTTCGCGATTCGGTAGCTATTGGTTTGTTCGATGTCTGGTAGGATTGGAAAATCAGTTGCTTCTTCCCCTTTCACTACAGTTGTTTGCCCATTAGCCGAAATATGAACCTCCTTGCCTGTTAGCACACAATCAATCCGCTCGGTAGATAAAAGAGAGACGTAGTTGGTAAATAACTGGGCTGGTAAAGTAAATACACCCGGTTCATCAATTTTACCTCGCACCCTCACCTGCACACCAATTTCTAAGTTTGTGGCGGCTAGTGTTACTACGCCGTCACTGGCCTTTAATAAAATATTTTGTAAAATCGGTAGGTTGGCATTTTTACTCGCCACTCGACTGACGATCAATAATCCATGTTTTAGATTCTCTTGAGTGCAGGAGAATTTCATAGCGTCTTTTTATAAAAGTTATTAATAATAGTAATAAGCCCTGTGGAAGAGTGGATAAGTGCTTGTTGATGAATGAAATATGGCATAGGAGTAAAGAAATGGGGTGAGGTAATAGTGAGGATGGCTGTGGATGGATTGTGGCTAAAAAAGAGAGGGATTTTTTGGATTTAGTTATTCACTTTTATTTCACATCATTCACACAGCATCTACACAAAGTTCTACACACGGTTATGCACACTATAAATATATTTTTTGTTTGATCAGAGTTACGTCTTGGGCGAGCTTATCATTAGCAGATATATCTTGCTGAATTTTATTAAAGGCGTGCATTGCTGTGGTGTGGTCGCGTCCGCCTAATTCTTGCCCAATAGTGGGATAGGATGCAGACATTTCTTGGCGCATAATGTACATCGCAATTTGTCGCGACATCACTAGTTCTTTTTTGCGTGAGCCACCAGTTAGGGCCTCAACGGTGATGGCATAGTATTCGGCAACGGCTAACAAGACCTGTTTGGCTGTAATGGCGCCGCGTTTTGGAGCCTGCACAATCGAAGACAACAGCCCCTTAACGCTTTCCACCGTTGGCTTCGTATTGGTCAGCTGGGTAGCGGCCACCACGCGGTTCAGCGCCCCTTCCAGCTCACGAATGTTGTTTTGTACAGCAGTCGCAATAAACTGGATAATAGTATCCTCCAGGCGGATGTTTTTCTCTTTACACTTAGTGTTCAGAATGGCAATCCGTGTCTCTAAATCGGGGGCGCCCACATCTACAATCATCCCCCATTCAAAGCGCGATACCAGGCGATCTTCTAGGGTGGGGATGGCCTTAGGCGGTCGATCAGAACTGATGACAATTTGTTTATTATTTTGGTGGAGGAAGTTAAAGGTGTGGAAAAAAGCTTCTTGGGTGCCCTCTTTTCCGGCCAAGAACTGAATGTCATCAATCAGTAACACATCTACCGAGCGATACTTGTTTTTGAAGGTATCAGCCTGGCCCATAGTGATTGATTTGATAAATTCATTGGTGAATGTTTCACAGGCGCTGTATAAAACCCTTTTATCGGCAAATTTCTGCAAAATGGCATTACCAACTGCTTGCATCAAGTGGGTCTTACCCAGCCCGACTCCACCATAAATGAATAGAGGATTATAAATCGTGGCAGGATTCTCACTAACTGCCCGACAAGCGGCATAAGCCAATTCCGTTTTCTTGCCTACAACAAACGTATCAAAGGTATGTTTAGGATTCAGTACCGGATTGGTCAGGGGTTTTTGCACGACTATTGGTTTTGTCTTAATCACCGTCGCCGTCACAGGGACGGGCGCAGGCTTGGGCACTGGTGCGGTTTCTGGTTTGGGCGCTACTTTGGTAGGCTCAGGAACAGCAACAATTTCACGTTTACTAAATGGCGCAACCTTAAAGCTGACCTGTTTAATTTGACCATCGGTGGTTTGTTGCAACGATTTGAGAATTTTTGGCTGATACTTATTCTCCATCCAGGTCTTTGTAAACGCGTTCGGTACACCGATGATGGCCACAGCATCTTTATATTCCAAAATAAACGTATGTTTGAACCAAGTAGTAAAATTTGCTTTGGTAAGAGTCAGTTCAAGTTCACCTAGACAGGCGTCCCACAGTTGTTTTGAATCCATAGGCGGATATACTAGCACACAACTTTGAGAAGGACACTGTTGACAAGGTGTGGAGAAGCTGTGTATAGTCTGTGCATGCCGAAACGGACCTACCAACCCAAAAAACGCACTCGTTTAAAAGAGCATGGTTTTCGCAAACGATCTCGCACCCCGGGTGGTCGCCGAGTGTTACGCAGCCGACGACAAAAAGGGCGCAAGCGTTTAGCGCAATAATGCAGCGACTTCGTTTATCTAAGGATATTCAGACAGTGTATCAACGAGGGGTGAAGCGCTTTCATCCATTTTTTCGCACGGTTTTTTTGAAAACGCAGGAATCAGAGTCCCGTGCTACGGTGGTGGTGTCAACACGAGTGAGTAAAAAAGCCGTTGAACGCAATCGTATCAAGCGCCGACTCCGGCCAATCCTAAAGAAAATACTCAACCAGGCGGGCCCGTCGCG
>DOSP01000082.1:0-2578 GCA_003512175.1 Candidatus Kerfeldbacteria bacterium | reverse complement strand
CGTGATGTGGTGGTCGTTGTGCAGCAGCGGGCCTTGCAAGCCAACACGGCCGAGTTAGAGCAAGCCTTACGGCGCCTGTTATGACGCACTCCCTCCGTTACGCAGTTTTATGGATGATCCGGTTATACCAAAAGACTCTGTCGCCTGATCATGGTTGGTTTTCCAGGCTGACCTTTCATGGTTGCCGCTACTATCCAAGCTGTTCTGCCTACACCTATACAGCCATCGAACGGTATGGCATAATCAGGGGCGCCTATTTAGGAGCTAAACGGATTATGCGCTGCACGCCATTTACGGCCGGTGGGCATGATCCCGTACCAGATCTATGATTACAGAAATCTACTACACTATTCTCTACGAACCGATTTTTAATGCCATGATCTGGTTGTACGATGTGCTGCCATTTAATGACATGGGCGTGGCCATCATTCTATTAACACTGGCGATTAAGATCGTCCTGTTCTGGCCATCGCTGTCTGCCTTGAAGTCACAGAAGAAACTACAAGAAACCCAACCCAAGATTGCCGAGATTCGTGCAAAATATAAAGACAACAAGGAAGAGCTTGGCAAGCACTTGATGGAGTTCTATAAGGAAAATAAAGTGAATCCATTTTCCTCTTGTTTACCATTGATTATTCAGTTGCCCATTCTAATCGCCCTGTATCGAGCCTTTTTTCACGGACTACAGCTAGATGCGACCACCGGCCTCCTCCAACCGGATCAGATTGCTCATTTATACGGCTATTTGCAAGATGTCTATACCACACGGACCATTGATCCAACATTTTTTGGCTTAGTTGATTTGGCTAAAACGCACAACATTATCTTTGCTCTATTAGCCGGTGCCGCCGCCTTTTTCCAAACCAAAACTCTCCAAGCCAAGCGAGCAGCAGTAAAAACCCCCGGCAGCAAAGATGAAGATTTAGCGGCCTCGGTGAATAAACAGATGATGTATTTGATGCCAGTACTGACCGTAGTCTTTGGGTATCAGTTCCCGGCTGGCGTCACACTCTATTGGCTGGTCTCAACTTTGTTTAGCCTTGGACAACAACTTTACTTTTTCCGCATCCGGCTAGGTTGGAGAAAAAACAAACCAGTTGTCGTAGATAACCATGCGTCTCAGTGATCAACAACTCATCGGTTTGCCAGTAGTCACTGTTTCTGGTGACCCGATAGGCAAAGTGGTTGGATTTGAACTTGATATTGACCAACACACCATGGCGACGTACCTAGTAAGCGCTGCACCACTGGTGACCCGTTTAGTTGGTCGGAACGTGAGTACGCTACATATTAGTCCCAGCCAGGTGGTGGGGTTTGATGCCGAACAAATGACGGTGATGGATAACGCCGTTCACTCGGTTGCTCCGAATACTGCTGCCATCTGACCTTCCACTTCTAATACACGGTGGCTGGAGATTTCGCCTAGTTGGAAACGGATAGTGCCTAAAGCATTCTTCCATAATTCAGGGGCACGTTCAGGCCATTCGACCACGACGAGTGCATCTGGACGTGATAACCATAACGGGATATCTAACTCGGTGGTTTCGGTAGCGCTGTGTAAACGATAGAGATCAATGTGTACCAACTGACGAATGAAGTGATGATGCGTTTCGTAGACATTCAATAACGTAAATGTTGGGCTCGTTACCCGCTGTGTCACGCCTAGCGCTTCGGCAATGCCTTGCACAAAGGTTGTTTTGCCGGCACCTAGTTCACCTTCGAGTAACAATAACCCTCCGTTAGTCAAACTTGTGACCAATTTTCGGGCGAAGGCTTTGGTAACACCGTCACTAGCTGATTGACAAACCGCTTTTTTCATGATATATTAGTATAATCGTATGGCACAGCTTCGTCCAGATCGCATCGAAGCACTCTTGCTTGCCGCCGTATCCCAAGGCGCTTCAGACGTTCATATCGTGGTTGGACACCAACCCCTGTTTCGCGTTGATGGACAATTGAAAGAAGTCGATGGTGAGCCTATTTTAACGCCACAGGATACGTACGATTTAGTACTGTCGATGTTAAATACTGAACAGCAGCAGAAGTTTCTGCATGAACGAGAATTTGACTTTGCGTACTCAATCAAACAGGCGGCCAGGTTTCGTATCAATGCCCACTGGGAACGTGGCTATGTCGGAATGGTGGCCCGGATTGTGAATGCGCATCCACCCACCATGAGTGATGTTGGATTAAGAGATTCCGTAGTTGAATTAACGCGCCTACGTCAAGGCTTAGTGTTAGTTACCGGTCCAACCGGCTGTGGGAAATCTACGTCATTAGCGGCCATGGTTGAACAAATCAATTCCGAACGCAAGTCTCACATCATTACGTTAGAAGATCCAGTAGAGTTTTTGTTTACCTCCAAGCAAAGCATCATTCGGCAACGGGAACTGCATCGTGACTTTTTATCGTTTGCGGAAGCACTGAAACATGTCTTACGGCAAGATCCTAATGTCATTATGGTGGGCGAAATGCGTGACCTTGAAACCATTGCCACCGCCCTGACGGTAGCGGAAACCGGACACCTGGTATTGGCCACACTCCATACCAATGGTTCAGCAGAAACGATTGATCGTAT
>DOSP01000021.1:10743-11677 GCA_003512175.1 Candidatus Kerfeldbacteria bacterium | reverse complement strand
GGCGCCTTCCGTAAATGTTCCGTCTCCCGCATCCGTCCAGCCGCCCCCCACCGTCATGCCAAAATTGGAGCCGGAGGTAGAAAGTGCGCCGCCAAAAAGCGTCACCGTCCCGTTCACGTCCGTATCTTCCGTCAAACTATACGTGCTTCCCGAAGAATTGACGGTCAAATTGTAATACGGTTCCAGTGCTGCCAAAACATTATCGGTGATTCCGGTCGGAGAATTGTACACAACGGTTCCGCCCGAGTTGGTCCAAGTGGCCGCATTCTTCACAATGTCGGTCGCAATCGTATCCGACTCGATTTGTATTTTTCCGGTGGAAATCGTCACGCTGTCCCCTGCTGCATCACCAAACGTGATGGTGTTGGTCCCGGTTTTCATTGTTCCACCGTTAATGGTGGTGTCTCCGTTGATCGCCAAAGTGAGATCGTTCACGTCCAAGGTTCCCGCCGTTAAGGCCAAACTGCCTCCCAAGACCTCATTGGCCGCCGGACTAAAGGTGCCTCCCGATCCGTTGATCTTAAGATTGCTGTAGGTGTAGTCTTTCAACGTATACGGACCGACCGTTCCATCGTACGTGACCTTGCTGCCGGAATCGAGTTGAGGATAGCTTGCGCTGTCTCCCGTGATGGTTTCACCACCCTGCAATTGAAGATTGCCGCCGCTTTCAATAACCAGCGTCTCGGTACCCGCGCCGGTCACAGAAAGAGCGAACCCTGAAACATCAAAAGTGCCCTCTCGAATGACGAGGTCTTGGCCACTGGCATTCATCGTCAGGTCAGAGAGCAAGTCCACCTCTCCGCCGCTTTTGTCTACATGAATATCCCCATTAAAAAGACCTTCGGCACCAGTCAAATCAAAGGTTTGAGTGCCGCTTCCCGTAAAGGTTAGCCTAGCCGTTCCTCCGTCAAAATCGCTTTCCACCGTAACGTTG
>DOSP01000021.1:3931-10667 GCA_003512175.1 Candidatus Kerfeldbacteria bacterium | reverse complement strand
TTCCACCGTAACGTTGCCGCTCGCGGCAATGGTACCGGCAGCCGGAATGGTCGTTTGACTTAAAAGCAAGTCGGCTAAAATTAGGTTATTACTCACATAGAGCGTATCATTGTTGGCAATGGTTTTAGTCCAACCTGACAGCCCGTCAAAGGTGAGCTTATAAAAAGTTTCAGTGGAGTTTACGTCAATCGTAGGGCTGCCACTTCTGTAAAACCACACTGTGCTGGTACCTTCCGTAAAAACTCCGTCCGTTTGCGTCCAGTTGCCTCCAACCTTTAGTGTCCCTGAACCCGGTGCCAAAGTACCGCCGGAAAGCGTAAAGGTACAAGAGTTACAGAAAAAAACGGTTAGGGTTCCGCCGTTGAACGCACCACCGGAGATGGTGACCCCACCGTTCATGGTAACGGTTCCGGCACCTCCGTTAAAAGTGCCTCCGGATACCGTAAAGAGGACACCGCTACCCACCGTGACAGCTCCGTCACCCGCATTAAAAGTACCGGCGGCAATGGTGACGGCTTGCTCAAAAGTTAAAGTTCCGCTTGTGTTCCCGGTGGCGACGGCACTGGCGCTGTTCAATTTGAAACCGCTCATATAGCCGCCGGAAAAGCTGGCCGTGGCGGAACCTTCTAAATTAACCCGAGCGTTTCCTCCGTCAAAAGTGCTGGCATGAGAAATACTGCCTTGAACGACAATGGTTCCCGCATCGGGAACAGTGGTCTGATTTATTGACCCATCCGTTAAAGTAAGTATACCGGTCACCGTAAGCGTATCACTGTCCGATATCGTTTTTGTGGAAGCCGAGGCATTGATAACGAGGTTGGCAAAAGTTTCCGTAGAATTCACATTGATGGTATCATCACCGGTCGTAAACGCTACAATCCCATTGTTGGGCTCAAAAGCGCCGCCACCAGAATTATCGAAATTGCCGGTCACGGTGAGCGTTCCGGACGTTGAAGTAAAGGAACCGCCCGATAGTATAATATTGCCGACGTTAATGGCGGAGTTGCCTCCCATAAAGGTACCGTCGGCTTGATCATAACCAGAACTTCCGACAGTAATGGAAACACCCACGTTCTGAGTAATGATACCGGTGTAACCCGTATTGATATCAATTCCCGCGGGCGCCGTGGAACCGGTGAGTGTTGTGGCAATGATGACGTTATTTGTGGAGGTCGCGTCAAATGTAGCGACATCGGATGAAGTCGGACAGGTATTGTCGGACCAGTTTGCACAGGTTCCCCAGTTGGTATCGACTCCTCCGCCACCGTCCCAGGTGCGTACGACAGCATACGCCGGTTGAGCCGTGAGAAACAAAATGTTAACAATGGTCGTTAAAAAAGCCACGACCACAAGAGCACTGGTTGAGCCAACCTTTAACCGGCGTAACCAGTTATTATGTTCAATAAATGACACCTTGTAACCAACGGCTGGTTGCATTTTGTGCAGGTGTGCAAAACTAGTTGCCGAAGGATAAAAAAACAGCACGATAACGTGCAATAGACCTTGGATAATGAGTAAGGCAAGCAAACCAACACCAAGAATGATTTTGGCAAGTGGATGAGCTTCTTTAAAACGAGCTTCAATGACTTTAATAAAAAAGTCTAACTGTCGTGACAAGTGCAACACAAACATAGTATGACACAAAAAAATCTAATTCGCAAGGGGAACACAACCTTACCCCATCCTAACCTTCCCCTTGCAGGGGAAGGAAATTATTAATCTTGTAAAATAATATTAGTCATGCTAAATGTTGCGATAGAAGATTATGTATATAGCTCAACCGACACATCAGGAGGTCAAATTACAACATACCCTACAGACCATTGCTCGGAAAATGCGTAATACTCAAACGCCATCAGAGCAGGTACTGTGGTTCCATTTACGTAATAATAAGTTAGGATATAAATTTCGTAGGCAATACCTGCTGTATCAATTTATTGTGGATTTTTATTGTTCTGCACATAAATTAGTAATTGAAGTAGATGGGCCTATTCATGAACAGCAACAAATCCATGATCAATTGCGAACTGATTTATTACATAGACATGGCTATACTGTTTTGCGATTTACTAATGAAGAGATTCAAACTAGAATGGATGATGTGTTACAAAAAATACAAAAACAACTACTCTCCCCTGCAAGGGGAGAGCTAGAGAGGGGTAAGGGTTAAGATGCTATGGCAGAATCAATCGCCTCATTCACTAAGCGATCCGCTTCTTTATTTTGTTCTCGCCGTACATGGGTGAAGGTGACTTTTTTGAATTTAGTGGTAAGGTTCCACACCTTGACGAATAACTTTTGTAATTCAGGATTCTTTACCTTATATACTCGATTCAATTGGCGCACAGCTAATTCGGAATCCATAAACATGTTCACCTCTTGAAGCTGAGGATGTTGCTGTTGATAATGATAAGCCGCCTCTAAAGCCATAATAATGGCTGTATATTCCGCCTGATTATTAGTGGCTACACCTAAATAGCGTTTGAACTCACCGAGCTCTGGGCTATAGGCACCTGACGCCGCTGGGCCAGGATTACCGCGCGCTCCTCCATCAGTAAAAAAGGTGACGCTCTTCATAGATCTAAAATATACCGCCACACCATCTGTTCTGTATAGAGCTCAACCGGCGCCCGATTATCCGTGAGCACTGGCACCGCGTGATCTGGCTCGTACTGCTTTGCCTCAATGGACAATGGTTGCCGGCTGGCAAACACCGCATAGTTGATTGAATCAGGTACCGCTTGCACATAGACATACGGATAAACCGCTTGCAGTGTATTCAACATCGCTTTAAACAAATAGGTATCTTCACCGGCGCTGCCGATATTCAGCGCAATCATACCATCGGCTGGTTGGTGCTCGGCCAGCGTTTCCATAAACTCCAGGGTCGTCATGTGCCATGGGATATAGTATTCATTGGTGAACACATCGATAAAGATCACATCAAATTGTTCAGTGGTGGTTTGCATAAAATTGCGCCCATCATCCACCACAATGGTGATTGGCTGCTCAGCCAGATGAAAGTACCGTTTGGCCACGTCCACAATCTGACCATCCAGTTCTACACCGGTCACCGCCCAGTTTGGATAATAGGTTGTCAGCTGCCGCGTCAGTGTCCCGCCCGCTAAACCTAACACAGCTGCGGTACCACCATTCGCTCTATCCAACCAAGCCGGCGCCTTCACCACGTAGTCATAATAACTCCCCGTCGCCACACCCTGCTTCATGTAAAACGATTGCGTGCCTAGCCCCTCGTTATATTGTAACAACAAGCGATCCACTTCATCCGTCACCGCATAATATTGATAGAGTGTCTCCCCTTCTTCCAATACCACAGCATCGGCCCGCAGCGGCTGTTGGTAAAACCACACATAGAACACAATCGGTATAATTAACACGGCAGCAGCATAATAGCGTTTCACACCAATACTACCCATCACACCCAGTAACATGGCGGAAATGAAAATGGTCTCGCGGCTGCCCAGCCATGGCACTACAAAAAAGGCTCCGGCAAAGGTGCCTACAATACTGCCAATGGTTGACCAAGCATATAAGCCACCCGCTACCGTTCCCGCCGATTTCACATCAGTCATGGCTACCCGAATTAAGAACGGACTGATCATACCTAGTAACACTACCGGCACCGCAAATAAACCAACGATAGCGATAAATGAGCCAATGATACTAAAACCAATGCGCACGCTAAATACGGTTTGAATCGTAGTTAACGGAACCACCAACCACTGCAGCAGCACCGGAATCAAGCTCACCAACACACACGCCACCAGCACAGCGCGACTAATCACGGAGATGTCTGGCTTACGATCAGCTAATTTTCCACCGATGATATAGCCAATGGATAAGGCGATGAGAATGGCACCAATAATATTCCCCCACACAAAAATGGATGTGCCAAAATAGGGTGCTAACAACCGTGAGGCAGCAAATTCAAGCAGCATCACCGCCGCTCCGCCGATAAAAACATATAGGTTAAAAAACCAGCGAGCTGTCATAGCCAATCTTCCACCACAAATTGTAAATCTTTATGACCATTCCATTCATTCACTCCAATTCGGCCAATCAATGATATCGTATCACCCAGTTGCAGCGTGTCGGCTTTTGCCCCAAACCCAAAGGCGATGGCCTTGATGGAATGAGCCTCGTCGCCTAACACTAATCGTAAGTGCTTGCTTGTGCTCCCTACCGTTTGAAAATCTTTCACTGGTACAGTACGCAAACCAAATAATGGTTCAGGGTTACCTTCACCCCACGGTTGCATGGCATCGAGTTGCTCAACCAAATCCCAGGTAATATCGGTGATCGCCAAATCTGCGGCCAATGGTACCACATGCTCGGTGGGCAGCGCTTCAATTTGACTGCGCACCGCTTGCTGAAATTGTTCCGCAAACTGTTCTCGAGACACTGTATCGACCAATGAAAAACCGCACGCCATGGCGTGACCGCCGTATCGAGCGAAACATGAATCAATGCTCTGTAAGGTTTTAATCAAATTCACACCCGTTACGCTACGACCTGAGCCAAAAATCTGACCTTGATTGGTGGTCATGACAAAGGCTGGTTTGTGAAAAGCAGTCACCAGCTTGCCTGCCACTAAACCCACCAACCCCAATGGCCAGTTTTCACCATAGGTAAATAATACTGGCTGTTCCAGTTGAGTTTCGGCTTGCAGCTTAGCCGCTTGAAACATAGTTTCGGTTTGGTCTTGACGCAGTGTATTGGTTTTGGCCAGCGTCTCCACCTGCTGCTGGGCTTGATCCGCCTGTTCGGCCAATAATAGTTGCACCGCCACATTGGCATGGTCTATCCGGCCAGCCGCATTAATCCACGGTCCAATCCGATACCCAATACTACTCGGTGTAACGGCTGTGCCAGGTTTGTGGGTAGCTTGAATCAACTGTTGTAAGCCAAGCCGTTTCGTTTTATTCAACACTACGAGGCCATACTTTACTAAGGTACGATTTTCATCTTGTAAGGGCATACAATCGGTAATTGTACTGATGGCTACTAAATCGAGCAGCCATTTTTCAAACCCTTCATCTAACTTCAGTTCTTGCCGCAACGCCTGCACTACCTTAAAGGCTACGCCCACACCAGCCAACATTGGCCAGGGATAGCCGCATCTTTTCACCTGCGGATTAATCATGGCATAGGCCCGCTCCGGTAAAATCGGTGGTTCCACGTGATGATCAGTGACAATCACATCCATTCCTAAATCGGCGGCTCTGGCCACTTCCGACGCATTCGAGATACCGCAATCCACCGTTATTATCAGGTGCACACCTTCGGTATGAAACCGCTCCACGGCGGCCATATTCAAACCATAGCCTTCGGTATCCCGATGCGGCAAATACAACTGTAATTTGGCGACACCAATCTGCTGCAAGGCCGTGTACAGCAACACGCTGGAACACACTCCATCGGCATCATAATCACCATACACGAGCACTGATTCACCGTGATCACGAGCTGCGATCAATCGCTGCACAACTTTCTTCATATCGGTAAATAGCCACGGATCATGTTGATCACGTTCGTAGTTCGGATGGAGAAATCGCTCAATCGCCTCGGGTTCACGCAGGCCTAAGTGGTATAACAGGTTGGCTACCACCGGATGTAATTCTGGATAGTGTTGCACCCAGTCATGTGGCGCCGGTGGTTGTGACTGGTACCGTTTGGTCATAACGGATGTTTCGCCAAAAACAGTTTTACGCGTTTCATTAAATCGCGTTGATTGACGTGTTTGAGGTACTGTGGCACTTTCTCAATCTCCACCCATTTGTAAGCTTTATGTTCATCAGACAGTTTTACTTCAGCACCAGTTTTGAACAAATAATAGACGACTACTTTTTGAATCAATAAATCATGCACCCGGAAACGATAGTATAAAAATTCGCGAAACTGGGGATGAAGCCGAAACCGTTGAATACCAGTTTCTTCAAACATCTCTCGTTTCAGGGTATCTAATTCTTTTTCGCCTGGTTCCACCTTCCCTTTGGGAAATTCCCAATAACGATTTTTGGCGGAGTACATAATCAATACGTGATTATCCGCATTCAAAATAACCGCACCGACACTTTTTTGTTTAGTGCGGCGTAGCGGCTTGCGTGACGTGGGTTTGGAGGTTGGTTGGTGCATAGGGGATGGGACGAAATATCTCTTGTTCTAGCGTGAGGAGTAGCGGTAGTAACTCCGCCCGACGATCTTGCTCCGGCGTTACTCGCCACCGTTCATTGCCCAGATCAATCCGTTGCTGGAGGGTGACAATCGTAGCATTGTTGGCTCGTTTATCGGCGTAATACACCAGTCTGGCTTCGACTGACGGAAACGGGTCAGCCTGCAGGATGGTCATTAAGCTATGAGGGCGAACCACTGCCGCAACTTCGGGGAAATCATTCACCAACAATTGGTAATTAATTTCCGCATGGGGTTGTGGCGTGACAATAGGCGTAGGCAGATATGGCCATTGCTCTGGAATGCGTACCAGATCGTGTACTTTGGCAGCAGCATCCAGTAGACCAGTGTGGACCTGATGATACTGCCCTAATTCTAGCGCAATGGCTGCCACTAGCCGCATGTGGTCCTGGATGTGTGGAGGTGTGTGATACCGTTGATACAGGGCCACAATCTCCCCATCCGTCGGCAGCCTCATCAAGGGAGTATATAGTAAAAGAGAAGTTTCTTCAAGTCAGATTACACCTATCCCCCCAACCCCTTT
>DOSP01000021.1:1346-3828 GCA_003512175.1 Candidatus Kerfeldbacteria bacterium | reverse complement strand
TATTCAGGAAAGGGGTGCCCGAAGGGCGGGGTTAGGTGTTACCTATCTTCCTGAATAGCCTCGGCAAACAATTTTGCTACAGAGATTTGCTTAATCTTCCCAATCATTTTTTCTGGTGGGATATCGATGGTATCGGTCACAATCACCTCTCGAATCCGCATTTTAACTAAGCGCTCAATCGCTGGGCCGGATAATACGCCATGGGTACAGGCAAAATAAATGTTGCGGGCCTTTTGCTGTTTCAGCTTATCCACCACCCCCGCTAAGGTACCGGCGGTATTAATTTCGTCATCCACAATGATGATGTCCTTCCCGCGCACATCACCCTCGAGCCGACTAATAATCGCCTCATCATGTTTTTTACGCATCTTAAAGGATTTCACCAGTGGCACTCCAAGCTCACGAGCATAACGCTTGGATTCTGGCATACTCCCCTTGTCGGGCGCGACACAGACGAAATTATGCAACTTTTTTTGTTTGAGGCGTTCAATGATCATCGGAAAGGCGCGCAGCTCTTTGCGTTGAAACTTAAAAAACCGCTTACTGCGGTGTTTATGTAAATCCATCACGATGATCTTATCGATGCCAACCGCATGAAACAGATTGGCGACCAGTTCAAAGGTGAGTGATTCCCCGGGTTTGATGGTTTTTTCCATACGGCGATACGGAAAGAACGGTACTACGGCTACAACCCGTTTGGGCTGGAGCATCTTAGCCGCCTGAATGAGGGCCAACATTTCCATTAAGTAGTGATTGGCAGGGTAGGATCCGCTTTGCACTACATAGACGATTCTGCCTTTGACCTCTTCACCAATATGCACGTAACTTTCCCCATCTGAAAATTGTTTTACCTCACAGCGCCCTAACGACAGGCCCAGTTCCTTGGCGATTTTTTTGGCCAATGGCTGGTTAGACTTACCGCTGATGATCACTTTATTGGTGACAACTGGATTCATGAGATCAGAAGTCGGTTGAGGGTTAAAGGGAGTTGTTCGGGAATACGACGAGTGGTGATAAAGCTGTCGTAGCGACGCTGCAGCTGTTGGCAAGTGCGGCTTACTAACAGCGAAGCAGCACAGGCGGCTAGGTACGGCGGGTTGGTGCACGCCAGAGCAGCGGTCAGACCAGCCAAGACATCCCCTAATCCACCTTTCGTCATCCGAGCAATTCCACTCGTATTATAGCGACAATTTTTCTCTTGGCAAATCACTGCCCTAGTTCCTTTCTGCAAAAGAACTCCACGATGCCGATGTGGTTCGAAAATAGATTGCATTTCGCCCGGGTGTGGGGTAAGAATAGTCCCCGCCGTGATCTGGTTTGGCTGAATGAATCGTAACGCATCAGCATCAACCACCGTGTGTTTGGGTCGTTTTGGGTGGTTTAATAAGGATTGTACTAGCGTTTTGGTTTGTGTGCCTTTACCAAGACCTGGGCCTAACAGCAAACAATCGCTTTTAGCTAAGTACTGGGCTCGTTGCTTGGGCGTAACTAGAATAATGGCTGGATGCAACCCTTTGAGTGATTTGATGGCGGCATGGTTACTTGGATCTGTCTCCACATAGATTAAATCCACAAACGATTCAGCCGCCAGAATAGCGTACAACAAGGCACCGTGGTACTGTTTCGACCCAGCGGCAATATAGAGAACGCCATTTTGACCTTTATGAGACGACTTACCGGGACGTTTCAGTTGGCGGAGGATCGACGGCGAGATGGGTGTCATAACCAATGCCCTAGTTTGGTTTTTTTTGTGTGCAAATAGCGAGCGTTATGGGGGTTGGGTGTCATTTTCAGGGATAGCTGTTTCGTCACCTTCAAGCCAAAACCTTCTAAGCCAATAATCTTCTTGGGGTTATTCGTGAGGAGCTGAATAGTACTCAGCCCTAACTCACGCAAAATTTGGGCACCGGTGCCATATTCACGTAAATCTGCGGCAAAGCCGAGACGTTGGTTGGCTTCAACGGTATCTAAGCCGGAATCTTGCAACAAATACGCATGCAGCTTATTCACTAAGCCAATCCCCCGCCCCTCTTGGCGAAGATAGACAACCACACCACTGCCCCGTTGATTGATCATCTGCATAGCGGTATCTAGCTGTTCACCACAATCACAGCGCAGTGAACCGAGTACATCACCAGTGAAACATTCAGAATGCACTCGCACCAGCACGTTTTTCTTTCCAGCCACATCACCTTTCACTAAAGCCACATGCTGATCGAAGGCAATCACCTGCCATGGACCATAACGATTAGGAATGGTGGCAGTGGCCAAGGCTCGTACCGTTCGATCAGTCTTCAGTCGATACGCAATGAGATCCGCAATCGAGATGAGTTTGAGCTTATGGCGTTTGGCGAATTGTGTAAGTTGCGGTAATCGAGCCATCCGCCCATCGGCCTGCAGAATTTCACAGGTCACCCCCGCAGGAACAAACCCTGCCAGGGTGGCTAAATCGACCGCCGCTTCGGTGTGCCCGGCGCGTTGC
>DOSP01000021.1:0-1270 GCA_003512175.1 Candidatus Kerfeldbacteria bacterium | reverse complement strand
CGGTGTGTCCGGCGCGTTGCAGTACTCCACCAGCTTTGGCGCGTAATGGAAAGACATGGCCCGGGCGAACTAAATCTTGCGGTCGGGTGTTTGTATCAATTAAGGTCTGGATGGTCTTGGCTCGATCAAAGGCAGATACACCAGTGGTCACGCCATGCCGAGCATTCACCGACACGGCAAAATCGGTTTGGAATGGATCAGAATTTTTTTCAACCATTGGCTGCAGCTGTAATTGCTGCAAGCGATCTGGCGGCAAGGCGAGGCAGACCAAGCCCCGGGCGTGCGTCACCATAAAATTAATCCATCGGGCTGTGGCTTTGGCGGCCGGCAGTTGCACATCACCTTCATTTTCCCGTTTGGCATCATCCACCACCACCACCGGTTTCCCGTGTTGGAGATCGCGCAGGGCAGCTGGGATACTAGCGAGTTTTATGGTAGATGGCATAACCTCTAACTAGAATATTATTACCGAGCTGTTCGAACACTGGCTGGGAAAATTGTACGTCGTAGTGCAGGGCATAGGTAAAGGGTAATTTGGCTGCACCAAATATATAGGGTGCCAAAAAGATATAGAATTCATCCACCGCCAATTGATTAATGAATGTGGTAAACACGTATGACCCGCCCTCTAACAGAATACTGGTGTACCCTCGGGCGCCCAGTTCGGCCAATACGACGGACATGTTGAGTTGTTCGAATAACATTTTTCCACGTTGCCGATTTGGCGGCACGGTGATAATTTCCGCTCCGGTTTTGGCCAAAGCTTTTTTACGGTGATAAGCGGCGGATTCCAAGCAGACGATAATGGCCCGCTCATCCAGAGCTTTACTGTGCGGAGGCGTGCGCAAACGACTATCCAAAATCACCTTGACCGGATGATGCAAGCGTTTTTGGGCTAAACGGGTATTGAGTCGCGGATTATCTTGAATCACGGTATTCACGCCGACCATCAGGATATCAAACTCCTGACGTAATTCATGGACTCGGCGTAATGCCAATTCGTTGGTAATGTAGTGATAGGCACCGGCAGTGGTAATTTTTCCATCCACACTCATCCCCACTTTGGCCAACACAAACGGCTGTTGGGTGGTGATCCATTTACGAAAAGCGCGAATTAAATAGTCACAGTCGGCTTGAGCCACCCCTACCTCCACGGTCAGAGGGGCCCGGCGTAAAGCCCGTACCGATTTTCCGTGGGTGATTGGATTCGGATCCAATGTCCCAATCACCACTTTTTTCACTCCACTTTTTATAATCAAGTCCAGACACG
>DOSP01000078.1:467-4562 GCA_003512175.1 Candidatus Kerfeldbacteria bacterium | reverse complement strand
TTAAGTCTCTTCAAAAAAGGGTTTGGTGGTGAGGCTCATCAATATGTCCCAACTCAGGACAAAGCGCTCACCTGGAAATACAAGCTCAATTATTTTATCGAATCGCGCAGAGCCAGAAAAAGAGGGTACAACTAACCTGCTATAGCAAGTACACCCATCATCCAGGGCTGCAACACTGCCGGAACTTTGATTGAACCGTCCACTTGTTGATAGTTTTCCATAATAGCGGCCAGAGTGCGGCCAATGGCGATAGCGGTGGCATCATTCATGTGCACAAAACTGGTCGTGCCGTCAGCTGCACGGAATTTGGTGTTTAACCGCCGAGCCTGGTAATCGCTCATATAATCGGCCGTGTGGGTTTCACGATACACACCTTGCCCAGGCATCCAGGTATTAATATCCATACCGCGGGCATTCGGGTCACCGATATCACCGGTACATTTTAACAACAACTGATACGGTAATGCTAAAGCCTGCAAAATTTCTTCTTCAATAGACACTAACAACTGATGTTCAGCCATGGCTTGTTCCGGGGTACTGAACACTTCCATTTCAATTTTATCAAACTGATGCAGCCGCAAGATGCCGCGGGTATCTTTACCAGCCGCTCCGGCCTCACGTCGAAAGGCGGGCGTGTACGCACAGTACCGTTTGGGTAATTTAGCCTCCGATAAGATTTCATCCATATGAATGGGACCCAAGGTATGTTCGGCACTGCCAATCAAGTAAAGATCATCTGATGGGATATGGTAACGTTCTTCCTTCGGATGTAACCTAGCCATTTTGGCAAACACCTCCGGTTTAATGAACAGCGGTGGCACGACCAGATGAAAACCCTTACCGACTAGTAATTGTAAGACATACTGTGTCAGGGCAAATTGCATCACGGCCAAACTGCCTGTGAGATAGGTAAAACGGGCACCAGACACCTGGGCGGCTCGTTCGTTATCGATCATACCGAGAGCGCTACCCAACTCCCAGTGTGGTTTTGGTTGAAAATCAAACTGCGGTTGACTCCCCCACTGTTTCACGACTTGATTCTGCGATTCATCTTTACCAATTGGTGTATCGTCGGTCGGAATATTGGGCACTGTCCAGAGCAACACCCGTAATTGCTCTTCTACTTCTGTTAATTCCTTTTGAATTGATTTTACTTTGATCGACAGCTCTTTGGCCCCATCCTTACCTAAGGCGCGCTGCTCGGCCCGTAACATATCGTGTTTCGTTTGTAACTGTTTACGTGTTGTATCCAATGTGATGATGGCATCAACATCAACCACTACATTTTTATGTGTGGCCGCCGCCTTCACTACGTCGGCATGTTCACGAATGAATTTAATATCGATCATAGGCGGCTTGCATCGCTTGTAAACAAAGTGTTAAGGCATCATCCAACGACACACCGATTAATTCCTGACAACGCTCAATATTTTTACGTTGGACACCTTTGGCAAAAGCTTTATCCTTGAATTTCTTCTTCAGACTAGATAGCTGTAAACCACGCACATCTTTATCCGGACGAACCAATGTTGCCGCCATAATTAAACCAGTGACCTGTTCCATACAAAACATAGTTTTCGACATGATGGTTTTTGGCTCAAGCTTGTGGGTATCACCATTATGTTCCCGCACGGCATCAACAATCAATGTGTGCACACCACGTTTGACGAGCCAATCTGCTCCCACCAGTGAATGCTGGGCCGGCTCTGTTTTCTCCCAATCAATATCGTGTAATAAACCGGCGATTCCCCAGGCAGTTGGATTGGCGGCTTGAAAATGCTCGGCAAACTTCTGCATGATAATTTCTGTTGCCAGCATGTGTTTCAACAGTTGTGGGTCCTTGACTTCTTTTTGTAACCAGTCCCAGGCCTCCGCTCGACTGATGCCAGGATCAAACGACTGGACCGATTGATCAGTCTCCGTGGACTGGGGAGTGTGTTTGGGGCGTAACAATGGA
Source organism: Candidatus Kerfeldbacteria bacterium (assembly GCA_003512175.1). Classification (GTDB taxonomy): domain Bacteria; phylum Patescibacteriota; class Patescibacteriia; order UBA9570; family UBA9570; genus UBA9570. The sequence goes on along the minus strand of DOSP01000078.1, from coordinate 2,605 downwards.
AACAGGACGCATTCTCGAATCGGCTTATTCATTAAAAAAGAAAATAGCCGTTCACTCATACCAAAGCCAGAGGTGGGTGGCATACCATATTCCAAGGCTTCGACAAAATCTTGATCATGCATTTGCGCTTCGGTATCACCGGCCGCCCGCATGGCCGCTTGAGTCTCAAAGCGTTGCGCTTGATCAATGGGATCATTCAATTCCGTATAGCCGTTGCCCAATTCACTCCCAGCAATAATGATTTGATACCGCTCCACCAAACCAGGTTGATCCACCTTGCGCTTAGCCAGTGGTGAAACTTCAACCGGATGATTCACTAAAAATGCCGGACCGGCAATGGACTTGCGACACTGCTTCCACAACAGATCAATCATCCGACCACGCCCAAGTTCTTCCGTGCTGCCACACTTGGCTTTGAGTTGAGCATCACTGGCCGTGAGCACATCAATTCCTAATCTATCTTTGATGGTCGTGACGTAATCCAACCGCGGCCAAGCTTGGTCAAAATTGACATCAAAATCATTAATATGGAAGGTCAATCCACCAAAGGTTTCGGTGATGACATGCTTGTACAGGCGTTCCACCAGTGCCATGGTATCTTCATAATTGGCGTAGGCCCAATAAAACTCCATCTGGGTGTAATCTTGCAGATGTTCGTAGCTGACACCTTCATTGCGAAACTGTCGTCCGATTTCAAAAGTTTTTTCAAAACCGGCCACCATTAAGCGCTTTTGCCAGAGCTCACCCATAGAAATACGTAAATAGAGATCAATGCCCAGAGCGTTATGATGCGTGATAAAGGGCTGGGCGTCGGCTCCACCGGGCGTTGATTCTAACACCGGAGTCTCGACTTCCGTAAAACCTTCACCTAACAAAAACTGCCGAATACTGTTCCAGAACGTCGCTTTCTTTTTGAACATGTCACGCAAATCGGAATTCAACAACATGTCGACATACCGTCTGCGGTAACGTTGCTCTTCATCCTGCAAACCGTACCATTCATCTGGTAATGGTTGAATCGCTTTACTTAACATGATCAGCCGCTGGGCTAAAATTGATTGTTCCCCTTTGTGGGTGGTGAATGCCGTTCCAGTGACCGATACGATATCGCCAACGTCAAAATATTTTAAGTTACCATACTGTGGTTGAACCAAGGTTTCGCGTGACACAGCGACTTGTACCCGACCCGTCACGTCTTCAATATGGGCAAAGGTTAATTTGCCATGTTCACGCCATTGGCGAATCCGTCCGGCGATGGTCACCGGGCTATCCCCTAATGTCGCAAACTGTTCCAACACACCAGCCACACTATGCGTGCGCTGGCTGGCTGAAGGGTAAGGTGATCCAATGTTCGCTTGATAGGCCTTGGCTTTGTCGAGACGAACGGACCGTTCTGCATGCGGTTCCGCCATAGCTCCTATGATACCTTTTTCAACGTATAGGTGATAGTCCCTTTCGGCACGGTCACTGCCACTTCGTCCCCCACTTTGCGACCAAGAAAGGCCTTCCCTAAGGGAGATTCATTGGAAATTGTTCCTGCACCGGGATCGGCTTCATTCGAACCAACCACATCAAATTCGAGTTGCTTACCATCTGGATCAACCACCGCAATATGCGAACCAATCACCACTGTTTTTGAGCCCTTGGGTTTTTGAATCAAAGTCACGTTGCGCAAGGTTTCTTCGAGTTCCAAAATCTTCCCTTCCACCAAAGCCTGCTCCTCTTTGGCATCACTGTACTCAGCGTTTTCCGACAGGTCGCCCAGTTCTTTGGCGCTGGCGATGCGACTGGCGATATCTTTGCGCTTGGTGGTCTTAAAATACTCTAAATCACTCTTGAGTTTCTCAAGGCCTTCCGCGGTAACGTAAATCTCTTTGTCAGTCATAATGCAGCATATTCTACTATGGTAAGGTATATTGGGTCAAGACCCGCTTGACTATGGGCAAAGCCGCTTCGGTTCCTTCACCGCCTTCTTCAACTAATACCGTCAGTACCAATGTGGGCTCATCATACGGTAAAAATGTGGTATACCATGAATGAGTTGCCTCCGTGCCACCAATTTGGGCTGTGCCGGTTTTACCAGCACTCGCTACCCCTAAGGCATTCATACTCCTCGCACTGCCGCTCGTAACGGCTTG
>DOSP01000078.1:0-396 GCA_003512175.1 Candidatus Kerfeldbacteria bacterium | reverse complement strand
CTGCCGCTCGTAACGGCTTGCCGCATCCCCTGTCGTACCACAGCCAGGTAACTGGGATCAATGAAATCACTTTGGCGAATGACCGGTTGGATGGTTTGAATCGTTTGACCTTGCTGATCCGTCATCCGATCGACTAAACTTGGCTGATATAACGTTCCGCCATTGGCAATGACACTGGTATACATTGCCACCTGTAACGGTGTAACTAATAAGTCACCCTGCCCAATGGACACGTGATAGGTATCACCCAGATACCAGGGTTCGCCTTTGGTTTGCTCCTTCCAGTCACGCGTGGGCACAAAGCCATCGGCTTCACCAAGTAAGGCAATACCACTGGTGTCACCTAGACCAAACAGGTGAGCATACTGGCCAATCCGATCAATCCCTAAGCCGCCG
>DOSP01000088.1:586-4298 GCA_003512175.1 Candidatus Kerfeldbacteria bacterium | reverse complement strand
CCACACTTTATGTGTGTGGGTTAACAGATAAAACATGTCTTTAGAAATCAAATCTATCCATGGCCGTGAAGTGCTTGATTCACGGGGGAACCCTACTGTGGCAGCACGAGTGACACTGACGAATGGGTATTCTGCTGAAGCGATGGTGCCATCTGGCGCCTCAACGGGCGTCCATGAGGCTGTCGAATTACGAGATGGGAACAAAAAACGCTATGGTGGCAAGGGAGTACTCAAGGCTGTTCGCCATGTGAATAGAACCATTGCTCGAGCCTTAAAAAATAAAAATGTCTTACGGCATCGTCAACTAGACGACATCATGCTGAAACTGGATGGTACAAAAAATAAAGCCAAGTTAGGTGCCAACGCCATTTTAGCGGTATCATTAGCAGCTGCGCGCGTAGGGGCAGACGCCACCCGAACACCACTGTACCGTCATATTCGTCGGTTGTATCACTTGCCACTGCAGGGTTGGGTGCTGCCACGACCGACGATGAATATCTTAAACGGTGGTAAGCATGCCGATAATGGTTTAGAGTTTCAAGAATTCATGATTGTGCCGCAAGCCAAACGCTTTGCTGAGCGCATTCGCCAAGGCGCTGAAGTGTTTCATGCCTTAAAAAGCTATTTACATGTTCACCACTTATCTACCAGCGTAGGGGATGAAGGCGGGTTTGCGCCGTACCTCAAACGCAATGAAGCGGCCTTGCAGGCTATTGTGGCTGCTACCAAGCAAGCTGGCTATCGCTTTGGGAAAGATATTAAAATTGCTTTAGATCCAGCATCATCAGAATTTTATAATGCCAAAACTGGTCGGTATACCGTGGATAAAACAGCCATCAGTCCACAATCGTTAATTAGTCTTTATATGCGGTGGGCTAAGCAGTATCATATTGTGTTTATCGAAGACGGGCTAGCGGAAGATGATTGGACCAACTGGCAGCTATTGACGAAACGGTTGGGCAAAAAAATGAAGCTGGTGGGGGACGATCTGTTTGTGACGAATGTCGAACGATTGCAACTGGGTATTGAACGTAAAGTTGGTAATGCTATTTTAATCAAAGTGAACCAGATTGGTAGCTTGTCGGAAACAATCGATACCATTCGTTTGGCGCAAACGCATCACTATACCATCGTGGTGTCTCATCGCTCTGGCGAAACGGAAGATTCTACCATTGCCGATTTGGCCGTAGCGGTGAATGCGGAATACATCAAAACTGGCTCGCTATCACGCAGTGATCGCATTGCCAAATATAATCGTCTGCTCGCGATTGCCGAAGATCTCAAGGCTTAAGCAGCAGCCCGCCCGCGTGGTTGAACTTTTTTGGGTGTTGTTTTAGCTTCTTTGTTCGCCAGCGCAATCCAATTGGCCAGATCATTTTCCTGCATCACCATTTGCTTACCATCGTGTTCTAAACGGTAGACACCATTGCGCGCTTCGATGACTGTCCAGGTGGAGGGCTCTTTCCCACGTAAGAAGCGACCAGACAATGTTACCGTACTGTTTGTAGGATAACGATCCAATTTTTCTTTAGCCTGATCCGCTAATTCATTAAATTTCGCGGTCAGGCGATTTGCCCGCTCGGCGTTAAACTTTGGGTTCCAAGCGGCAAATTCTTTCTGACGAGCCTGCATAAATTCAGACAGCGTTTTTGTCGCCCGTGTCAATTTGTCGGGTTCATTGGTTTTTTTGGCTGCCACTACCGCTTGGATAACATCCTTGGCCTTGGCTACATTCATCACAAAACTATTGTACTGCGCTTGTTCTGCCTCCGGCAAAGTGATCTCGGTACCGAGTTGATCTGGTTGGTACTGTTTATGGATAGAAGCGTATAGTTCTTGCACAGCGGCGGCGTTCGCCTCTGATGGATCACGGGCAAAGTCAGCGGTAGCCGTAGTAGCTTGCTCCATCAATTTCTTCATTTTATCCAGGGCTTCTTCTGTTTGATTCGTTTGCCCTAATTCTTCGTCAGGGGTGGGTTCGGTCATCTTGTCTTCAAATACCCGTGCCAGTGCTTCATCCGTTAAGATATTTCGCTTGTCCTGGGTATTGCCAGCGGCCGCCTCTGACAACATCCGTTCAGACACATCCGCCGGAACGGTCACGTGCATACTGAACGTTTCCGAACTATCGTTCACACCACCTTCATCATATTCCGTTCTGCGGCGCCCCACTGGTTTAATCAACAGCTCCACATCAATAGTTCCATCCGATCGAGCTTCAAATAAAAATTGCCCAACCTCAAGGGCATGCATGGCGGCCGGAGCGAGTTTGCTCTTGCGTTGGTTGAGCTCAGCCGCGACATAGCGGCGGCAGACATCCCGAATGGCTGTACGATTACGTAGTATCGTATCCATTTTTTTGCTTACTTGCTCACGATGTTCGTGCGAGAACGATACCTGTAGATCAGGATCATTGAGAGTCAAAGCGCCGGTAGCGGTATCTTCCAAGAAATGTTCACTGGGGAATCGGCCATCGCTATTCAACCGTTGTACAGCAGCATCATTATTTTCTTGGATCGCCTTATCACACACTTCGCGCCACAGCTGTTTCATGACGGCGTCGTCAAGATTGTCAGGCTCATTGTCCGGCGGTGCCAGCTTACCTTTTTCTTGCAAGTCAGCACGATCACGCCGCAAACTATGTAATTTTCGCTGAATGTCCATGACGCGATCAAGCTTGTTGTGCAGATCACCACCGCGGCTTAACAGCGCAGCGGTTTTTACCACTACTGGATCAGCTTCATCTTCCGTGAATTCTTTCCGGCGGAATTTTTCCATAGTAGCGGAACCAAACTGTGTGCCCACCACCCAACCCGTCTTCAAAATATTGGCCGCACCCTTCAGTGGGACACCAACTACGAATTTACTCAACCGCCAGGCTTGGTTTAAGCCCAACGTAGTGACTAATTTGTACACTTCGTCTTTAGCAATTTTACCAGCATTCTCATCCATCTGCTGAATCGTTTTACCCGCTTCGTCAGCCTTCGTCTTCAACGTAGCACCCACCCCTTCATTCACCCATTTATCAAAACTGGCACCAAAAAATTCTCTTCCTTCAAACACCTGTCGGCTGGCCTCTTCTTCCAGCGCGTTCACCAATTGTTCTGGAGTGAACAGATCGGGATACGCCATAGTGCCTAGAGCAGCCTCCTTGTCCGTGCTCGGCAGCCCTTCATTCATCTGCCGTCTGGCAGACTCGATATTGGGAATAGCTTCGTCACGCACTTCACGTAAACCGGGAATATGGCGAGCGAGTTGATACAATTCATAAATCAGCGCCGCTTGCATTTGCTCGGCCTCGGCCACAGTTTCCGGTCGGCGTTTCGTATCAGTGAGTGTGTCAAATTCTGTCTGGTCACGTTTAATCACTTCAATAACTTGATCTTTGACTGGATCTTTGACTGGCGGGTGCACGCCATCTATGTCGACGGGCATNNCAGTGAGTGTGTCAAATTCTGTCGGGTCACGTTTAATCACTTCAATAACTTGATCTTTGACTTGATCTTTGACTGGCGGACGTACGCCATCTATGTCGACGGACTGATCTGCCGTTAGTTCTGGTTCTAGTTCGGCCACATACGGAATATCTTCAGGTTCTCCCATGGCAGCTCCTTCTGCCCGATGGGTTTTTTTCAGCACCCAATCTTTGATATCAGCCGCTCGTTGGCGGAAACTCGTCCGCACAGCTGCGACTTGGCTGGGATCACCGCCT
>DOSP01000088.1:0-506 GCA_003512175.1 Candidatus Kerfeldbacteria bacterium | reverse complement strand
CACCGCCTAAATGTGTGACAGCAGCAGACCGGGCTTCACCGGGAGCTTCAACAAAGGTTTGTTCGGCAGCGGCCACTGCTCCATCAACGGCTTTGGCCGCATCTGCTTCTGGTACTTCCGCATTTGGGTCAGCCGCTTCAGCTGGTTTTTTTTCTTTATCAGCCTGTTCTTGTTTCTTTTTTTCAGCGGCTTTCCTTAACAATTCTTCATTATCCATAAACCTAATCTGTGCTTACTGTAATTGATTAATTTGCGCATGAATTTCGGCAATGCGTTGTTGTTCAAGGCCATGCACAATTTTATCTAACTCGGTTTTTTGTTCCTCACCGAGCTGCTTCATTAAACGAATATATTCTGTCAGAATGGCCTGCAATTGTGTGCGAGTCAGTGTCATACGATAGAAAAAGAATACAACAAAATTTTGAATTTGTCAATAAAAAACACCTACCCTTTCATGCACGTAGCTTCCTTAACCCACGTACATAAAGTACGGGGTTAGAGTTTTA
>DOSP01000103.1:3364-3538 GCA_003512175.1 Candidatus Kerfeldbacteria bacterium | reverse complement strand
ATGATCACCATCAGCTTGAGGTTGGCGATGTCCATCCAACCGGCGGTGATGCGCCAGCCCTGGTAGATGATGTAGCTGCGCTTCTCGACGTCGTCGAGTTCGCTGGGCCGGTGCTGGTAGCACGGCACGTCACCCTGCGGCAGACGCTCCGTGATGATGTTGGCGCAGAGCGCT
>DOSP01000103.1:0-3298 GCA_003512175.1 Candidatus Kerfeldbacteria bacterium | reverse complement strand
TGATGTTGGCGCAGAGCGCGACGATGTTGTCCAGTGCATACTGACGATTGATAGGCATTTCCCTTCCGCTCCAAGAGCTGCCACAGCTAACCAAAAATACTACGACTTGTCAAAATAGGCCCGCATCGGTTCAAAATAATGGTCTTCCCAACCCTGACGATAGGATGCCTCTTGGGACTTTGGTGTATTTTTATGTTGCAAGGTTAATTTTGTCCCACCAGCCACTTTGGCGAGAGTGATCGTTAACACAGAATCAGGATCATCACCACCGAATTCACTGGTGCGCCAGCTTTGCACAATTTTTTTATTCTTTACTAATGTGAGATTCTTCCCCCAAATATATCCATCCCAAGCGGTAAACTTGCTGCCGACTTTGGCTGTACCGGTAGCTTTGGCACCAGTCATGGCAGTATGTTTCTTCCCTGTGAGCCAAGCCTGGTAAATTTTTTCAGGACTGACTGGAAATGTGGTTGTGAGTATGATCATGGGGCTCGATTCTGGTTAGACAATATATTTACCTGGTTGAGCAAGAAATTTTGCTTGGCAATCTTCTGAACAAAATGTATACGTCTGGCCAGACAGTATTTGCTTAAACGGCGAATACTTGGCATCCACTTTCATACCACACACCGGATCTTTCACCATCTCTTCTGGCTCCGGTGGAGCGTCATGAATTTGACCATCTTCAATCCACAGAATTTGATCAGCAATATCTTTAATCCGTTCGTCATGAGACACAATCACGACAGTCCGACCACCTTCTTTGGCAATATTATGAAATAACATCATCACTTCATGGCCAGATTTTGAATCTAAGTTCCCGGTTGGTTCATCGGCCAAGATAAGCTTAGGCTCATTCATCAAGGCTCGGGCAATCGCCACGCGTTGTTGTTGTCCGCCAGATAATTGGGCGGGCAGATGGTGTAAGCGCTCCTCCATGTGCAATTCCGACAGTAAATGGCTAGCCCGACCGCGCGCCGCCACCGAAGATAAACCGGCCAACTCCCCAACTATTTGTACATTCTCTAGGGCTGTGAGATTTTGTATTATGTTAAACGTCTGAAAGACAAAACCAATTTCTTTAAGACGAATCTGCGGCAAGGCCCGTCGACTGGCTTTGGCCAGATTCAAACTGTTAATCACAATGGTGCCAGACGTTGGCGTAAGTAACCCACCAATCATGGTGAGGAGCGTGGTTTTGCCAGAGCCGGACGGCCCCATGATTAATAGAATCTTACCCTCATCTACTTCAAAGGTGACATCGCGTACGGCGCTCACTTGAGTATCACCTTTTCCAAAGTTTTTTTGTAAATGCTGAACGGAGAGGATGGACATACTGTTAACTTTTAAACACAATAGCTGGATCAATTTTCATCATGCGACGCAATGGTATGTAGGTGGCCAAAATAATCATAGCAATGGTCATGCCAACTACAATCAAGACATCCTGCCATTTCACGAGCGTAACAAATAGTGGTTCGATTTCCTTGATCACATCACTCCCAAAATAGGTGATAACGACGCCCAGGATTAACCCAAAACCACCGGAGATACCAGATTGTGTTAACACTACTCGATACAAATACCAATTGGATGCACCAATGGCTTTGAGCACACCGTATTCACGAATTTTTTCGATTGTTGCGGTATAAATAGTTAAACTGATAATAACCACACCAACAATAAAGCCAATAAATACGAGAACCAAGATAATCGGTAAAAACTTATCCATAATTTCCTTTTCATTGTTGGTGGCAAATTCGACTTCTGTTTGCGCGTCCACACCAGAAACAGTGGTCTCAATCTCTTCCAATACGGTATCTATCGTTTGGTCATCTGTCACCGATACCACAAAAAAATTGGTGAGATCTTGCAGTTGAAACAGCGTTCGGGCATCGTCTTGCCGGATATAGGACTGTTGAAACAGCGGGCCACCGGAAGCGATGCCAACCACTGTGAAGTCGGTATCCTTGATGGTGAGCTGATCACCAATATTTACGCCATGGTCGCGCTGGACTAATTCGTCGATAATGATTTCGCCAAGTTGCGGGGTAGCGCTACCATCTATCATATCGACGGGGCCGCCAATGTTACTGACCGTATCAAACCCCATGACCCGCGTAGTGACATCTTCACCGTTGATGGTAATGACTACCCGATTGCCAACCAGCGGTTCAACGGATTCAACGCCCGCCACATCACGTACGAGATCGGCAGTTGAATTGGGCAACAAAGAAATAGAGTGGGACATATCAATGGCACCCTGCTGCATCACCCAGATATCGGCATCAACATTATAGATATAACGAGACAGCGTTTCCGACCAACCGCGGTACAGAGCCAACAAGACCATGATGAGAAAAATAGCAAACGTGACGCCGCCCACACTAATGAGTAAGCGCGCCGGTTCATGAAAAATATTTTTTCTGGCGAGAGAGATGCGCATACCTTCACTGTAATGGCAGCTTTCTTAACAGTAAAGCATTCGCCACTACAATCAGCGAACTGGCTGCCATTAACAAAGCTCCATATTCTGGCCGCAACAATATATCCCAGCGATACAAGATACCCGCTGCAATCGGGATGGCGATGACATTATACCCGGCCGCCCAGAATAAATTCTGTTTCATTTTAACTACCGTGGCTTTACTCAGAGTGATCAAATTCACAATATCGAGCGGATTGCTTTTAACTAAGACGATTTCAGCTGATTCTTGGGCCACATCGGTACCGGCGCCAATGGCAATGCCGACATCTGCTTGAGTCAGCGCTGGAGCATCATTCACACCATCCCCCACCATCGCCACACGATTGCCTTGCGCTTGCAGTTCTTTTACCTTGTTTGATTTATCATTGGGCAAGACCTCCGCAAAATAGGTATCCAGCTGCAGTTGTTTTGCCACGTACGCGGCCGTAATTTTATTATCACCCGTCAACATAGCCACCTTCACCCCAATCTTCCGTAACGCTTCAATAGCGGTGCGTGATTCTGGTTTAATAATATCCGCTAAAGCAATAATCCCGAGGAGCTCAGCAGCCTGGCCAACATAGATGACTGTTTTACCTTGCCCGGCCAGTTCGGCGACTTTTTGCTCAAGTGTGTTTGTATCGATCTGGTTCGCTTGCAAATAGGTTTTATTCCCTATATAGACAGTCTTACCATCCACGCTAGCCTGGGCACCTTGCCCAGCGACAATTTTGAATTGACTGGCTTCCGCTACTGTCACCTTCTGCTCACTGGCATGCCGCACAATGGCTTGAGCAATGGTATGTTCTGACTGCCGTTCTACAGCGGCAG
>DOSP01000077.1:400-5554 GCA_003512175.1 Candidatus Kerfeldbacteria bacterium | reverse complement strand
CTATGATGACGTGTTTGGGTTGAGAGTTGAGACCACCACCTCTGACGCGCTATACCTAAAAAAATACAGGGCAACACAGATGGTTGTCAGTCTTCTTCCCATACCGCGAGGAACGACTGCGTAACAGCGTTATTTCTGACCTGGCTTTACAGTTGCGGGACAGCGGAGGGCATAGCTACCCTCACTTCCGAAATAACGTTGTGACTAAAGTTATAAAGAACGTGAACTGTAAGTTAAGAGTAACACCTACCCCGGCCTTCGACAAGTTCAGGCCACCCCTTCCTGAACAGGAAGGGGTTTAGAAATAATAAATAATTCCCCTTTCCTGAATAGGAAAGGGGTTAGGGGATAGGTGTCTATGATTCAGTAACGAACTCTTCAGGGATATCCTTCAAGAAGCGCGATGGAGCGGTAATTTGGGTAGAACCGTAGACGGTACGTTGTACAGCATACACAAAATACGCTTTGCGTTTGGCACGGGTTAACGCGACATAACATAACCGACGTTCTTCTTCCATTTCTGAAGGCTGAAACAAACTGCGCGCATGTGGGAATAAGCCTTCTTCCATGCCAGCAATAAAGACAGTATCAAATTCCAAGCCTTTAGCGGCGTGAATGGTCATCATGTTTACGGCGTTACTGAATTCGTCCACGTCATCTTGATCGGACACCAGTGTGACATCTTCCAAAAATGCTAAAATGCCATCACTACCAGTTTTAGTATCGAATTTTTTCGTCACAGACTTTAATTCTTCAATGTTCTCTAAGCGGCTGTCATCTTCCGGCAGTTTTGTATTATATTGGTCTTTGAAATTGGTCAGTTTCACCACCAGCTCCAGCGACTGTGATGGTGTGAGCTTATCTATTTTTTGGTTGAGTGATTTCATCAATGCTTGAAATTTCTGAAATGCTTCATGTTGTTGTGGTCGCAACTGGGGTAGTTGTTCGGCGGGAATGTCGAGATACGTCACGCCCAAACTGCGGCACTGCGCCTCAATTTTTTTCCAGCTATTGGCACCTAAACTTCTAGCTGGAACATTCACAATCCGTTCCACGCTCACCCAATCGGCTGGGTTCACAATTGACCGGAGATAGGCGATCAGATCTTTTATTTCTCGCCGTTCATAGAATTTGATGCCACCAATAATGCGATACGGTACGTTATAGCGTAAAAAGGCTTCTTCCAAAGCACGGGATTGAGCATTGGTGCGGTACAGAATCACGAACTTACGTAGGTCAATTAACTTTAATTGTTGCGCGATACTGCGTTGTAATTTGCTGTCTGCTTGATACCCTTGAAATGTCCGACTGGCCATAATTCGGTCAAGTAGTGATGCGTTTTCATCGACGTATTCGATTTCAGCGTTTTTATCTTCATTCAGCGTGTTCTGTGATTCTGCGACGTCGAAGATCTCTCGAATGATAAAATCACCTTCGGCCTGCTCATCTGCCACTTCTTTAATTGTAATCTTGTGGCCACGACCATTCTCCGTCCACAATTTCTTTTCCTTTTGTTTGACGTTATATTTAATAATCTCATTAGCTGCAGCCAGGATATGTTGGGTAGAACGATAATTTTGCTCCAACAAAATAACTTTGGAATGTTTGTAGTCATCTTCAAAATCTAGAATGTTTTGCAAATTTGCACCCCGCCAAGAGTAAATAGATTGGTAGTCATCTCCCACCACGCAGATATTTTTATGTTCGCGCGCCAGCATATCCACAAGCATATATTGGGCATGGTTAGTATCTTGATACTCATCGACCAAAATGTATTGAAACGCTGTCTGGTATTTTTTCAGTATCTCTGGATGTTGTTGGAAGATATTCACCGTTAAACGAATCAGGTCATCAAAATCGAGGGCATTGTGCAGTTTAAGTGCAGCTTGATAAGTTTCATACACTTGAGCAGCTGTACGGTCCATTACGTCACTGGCCTCAGCCGCGAAATCGCTGGGGGATTGAAGCTGATTCTTGGCTTGAGAGATAATGTGTTTGATTAATCCGGGTGCGATCACTTTAATATCTAAACCTTGATCCTTCATCACTTTTTTGATGAGGTGGTCGGTATCGTTATCATCATAAATCACAAACCGTTTGCTATATCCCAGGATCTCAATTTCTTGACGCAAGATTCGTACACAGATCGAATGAAATGTACCCATCACCGGATAATTTTTTATCCGATCACCGAGTAAAGCATGCAGCCGATTCTGCATTTCTTTGGCCGCTTTGTTCGTGAACGTCACAGCCAAAATGTTGGACGACTTGGCTTTCTGCTGGGCAATAATATAGGCAATGCGATGAATCAGCGTTTTGGTTTTGCCTGAACCTGCTCCAGCCAAAATTAAGACGGGGCCATCAGTAGCCTCAACCGCGACGCGTTGTTTCTCATTCAATGGGGCTAACAGTTCGTGCATGTCTACGCACCATATCACTCCCTACAGTTTTTTTCCACCCCGCCAGGCCATATTGAACATGGCCCGATAGCTATCGGCTAGATTTTTCGATTCTATAATAGTGGCGAAGATTTTTTCTTTTACCGAAAACAAGACAATGGTGTTCCCAAACAGCATGTTGTCTGCTTTCACAAAGGCACCATCCGCTGGTTGCATATAGCGGATAGAATAATTTGGATTTAAATCAAGGGCCTGGCGAGCATAACGTCTAGTTTCCAGATCATTATTACCTAATTCACGAATTGGATTCTGTGTCTCTTTAATCATTGAATAAAAGTAATCTAACACTTCGATTTCAAAATATTCTTTGGCATCTTCCAAAGCCCCATAGATCAGTAACTCTTCTGTCGTATGTAACCGCAGGTAATCAAAGACCATGGTGTACACTTTCCGTACGCCAGCAATGCCTTCTTCAATGGTGATGGTGGGCTTTTCCGGATCAACGTTATGCAAGGCTTGGAGGGATGGAAGTAAGGCAGTGGCAATCTGCTGTTGTTGTGCCAGATGTTCCACTAGCCGGGTGGGGGACTCAGCCAAGTAAAGGGTCTTGTTCAATTGTTTGGTCGTTGTGACCAAATGAAGTTGTTGCAATTGTTCAAGTAATACATAGACCGTTGGCCGTTTTAAGCCACTGGTTCTGGCAATATTCAACACGCTGGCTTGGCCTAATTGTAGGCAGGCGAGATAGACTTTGGCCTGTTGTTGGGACAAGCCTAACCGTATCAGATCGGCATGGAGGTCCATAATCTGTCAAATATTATGACAACATTATTTTACTCTTTTGGCTAATATTAGTCAATATATTTTGTACTAGTACTAATACTGTATAAATTATTGACATATATGGGAAAGGCCACTATTGTGGTTTGTTAATTCCTATATCAAGGATTAATTATGGAACAAACCTTTCGCCAAACTATCTACCAACAACTTACTGTGCCAACTATTATGCTAGCAAAACTGGTGCAAGCAATCATGACGGTACTTGTTTTGACATCGATTGGGCTATTTATTGTTGAATTTACCTATCCTGACGTGTTTGCCTCGCAGTATATCTGGTTGTACCGCTTGGAACTGATCATCGTCATTATATTTAGTATTGAGTACCTACTGAAAGTGTGGTCAGCGCCGCAGCGCTTAAAGTTCATCTTGAGTTTTTATGGGCTGATCGATCTCTTAGCCATACTACCATTTTTTCTCCACATAGCTAATTTATCGTTTCTACGGTCGGTCCGATTATTGCGCCTACTACGCATTGCCAAACTATTTCGTTTGGCTAAAGTCATGCAATACGTCCAAGCCCAATTGGGTTTGCCGACTATTGTACAAGAAAATGTCGTAAAAAATATCGTCGTGATCGTTGCATTGTATGCCAGTGAACATTATGTACAAACCTTTTTTTCGGCCATTGATCCTGCTACGTTACCAGATGTCATCTTAGCTGCCAGCGTGTTGGCAGTGGCGGCGATGTTTGGTTTTTTCTCTGTTTCATATGCCGATTTGAATAGTAGTAGGGTGTTTGACCGTTTTATACTCCACTTTACTACAGCGATGCTCATGCTGCCGATTGGCCTGATGTTTTTAGTCGTGCAAGTGGCGTTACAAGTTGAAATTCAAAGTCAGGTGCATCTTATGTCCGGAGCAATTTGGCTGGTCTATGGTTCGATTGTATTGTGGGACTTTTGGAATGTGCGGCGAGTTGAGCAAAAACTCATCCAGTAAAGCCTATCCACTAGATCTAGCGGATAGGCGATACTGAAAGAGTTTGTTCCTTACAATGTTCTGCGGTTGGTTGTATTTATTTACTCGTCATAAATAGATTCAACCGCAGAATACAAGCCACTACCGTGGCAGGAGATACGCATGTCACGCATTAAACTGTTCGGTATCATGATCGTTCTGCTCATCGCTGTCGGGTTCTTCGGGCTCAAGCTCGTGGAGCCTACTGCGACGTGGTCTGATGCTGCCGTCTGGACGGTGACGGCGTTCAGCACTTTCGGCATGGATATGTTCCTGCCGACGACCCAGGCGTCAAAGTGGTTCCAGGCCCTGTTCTTGCTGGGATCGTTCATGATGACGGCCTTCGGGTTGACTGTGATCATCCCGCCCTTTCTGTATTGGTGGGAGGCGCCGCGGAAGGGGCTGTCTTCAGTGCGTCGATCTCGACCGACTCCGTTGTACCTTCTGGTGGGGCCGGTCGATTGGGAGAAGGTCGAATCGGTCTATTGGGAGTTGCAGCGTACCGTGGGGCACATCTCCCTGGTCGTAGTGGTTTCCGAGACGCTGACTGAAATCCCGATGCACCTGCAGCGGTTGGGGGTTCAGTTCGTGAATGGCTCACTGCGTCGAAATGAAACCTACCAGCGTGCCGGGATCGACTGGGCAACGGGAGCATTTATTTGCTCAGTGTCATACAATGATCCAACTGCTGATGTCCAGACCGCAGCCATCGCTGGAATCATCGAGCGATGTCGACAGTCGGTCAAGACGGTCACAGAGGTCGTCAGCGCCGACAATACCGACCTGTTCGATGGTCGCCATGGTGCCGATCAGTCGGTGCTATTCGACCCTCTCACTCTCG
The DNA here is from genome assembly GCA_003512175.1 of Candidatus Kerfeldbacteria bacterium. Lineage (GTDB taxonomy): Bacteria > Patescibacteriota > Patescibacteriia > UBA9570 > UBA9570 > UBA9570. The sequence goes on along the minus strand of DOSP01000077.1, from coordinate 514 downwards.
CCGCTGTGGTCAAACTGCTGGCGAAGCAGCTGGCGGGTCGTTCGGCGAAGATCATTGTCAACACGATTGATGAGGCTCAGCGGACAGAGCTTAGTCGTCAGCTTGCTTCAGCTG
>DOSP01000077.1:0-308 GCA_003512175.1 Candidatus Kerfeldbacteria bacterium | reverse complement strand
GAGAGCGAAGACGGTGTGCTGTCGCGGATCATCCTGCCGGAAGATCTCGACAATCCGAGCGGGACCGAAAAGAATCCGGTGGGGTCAGACGCAAAGGTGTGGGCCGCACTGAAGCGTGCTCGAGAAGGGGTCATCGTCGGCATGTACTGCAGTATCGTGTCCAACGATCTGTTCGCCGATCATGACAACGTGGTCTGCGCAGATCAGGTGATGGCTCAGCAACTCGTTGCCGCGATGCGGTAGCTTAATACAAGGAGGAACATATGGCTCGTTATAGAGGTACACGAGCCAGTTCCCTAGTGCAGATT